>JAYTAT010000802.1:0-7408 GCA_043737315.1 Archangium sp. | reverse complement strand
GGGTGAGCCTTTCCCCGTGGCCTGGCGAGCGTTCGTGTTGCTGCTGGCGGGCGCGACGGGCTACGGGTTGAGCCTTCGTTTGTACCTGTTGGCGCAGCGAAGGGTCGGGGCGGCCCGCACTGCCTCGGTGTTCGCGCTCGCGCCCTTCATCGGTGCGGCGATCGGCCTTGCGATCGTTCGCACCGGCCTCGACTGGGGTACCGCCTTCGCAGCGCTGCTCTTCGCGGTGGGGGTGCTGCTTCATGTCTCGGAGCGCCACGCGCACCCGCATCTCCACGCGCCGACCGAACACGAGCACGCCCATCGCCACGATGACGGCCACCACACGCACGCTCACGAAGCCGTGGTGGAAGGCGAGCACTCGCATGCCCACGAGCACCTGTCGGTCGAGCACGCTCATGAGCACGGGCAAGACGTGCATCACGAGCACTCGCACTGACCTGGCCCCCGCACCGACGCGCTTCCGCTTCTCGCCTCAACATGTGCAGACACAACTGCGCGGCATCAATTATCTCGGGCACTGAGCAGTGGGTTCTGCGTAGCCAAAGCTGATGTTTCGAATCGGGTGGCTGCCGAGGAAAGCCGACTTGGGCAAGATGTCCCACGTCACACCGTCGGTGCTCCGGTAAAATTCCTGGCCCGCGTACGCCTGATTGCTGACGGCAACGAAGCTCCCGGCGCCGAACGCAACGGGCCCTGGTCGGCCTCGAAGAGCGGCATCAACGGCTGCGCAAGATGACGCCGTCGACTCGGCCACCGACGGCCCAGCTGCGATTGACTGCGGTGCCCCAGACGCCGAGCAGGTGGTCATTCACGGGGGAGAGGTGACGCACGAACCTCGAGGTGATGAGGTTGAGTTCGAGCAGCTGCCCGTCGAGGCCGACTGCCCAGCCGCGAGCCGCTCCGTCCAGCCACACGCTGCGCAAGTCGTGACGGAGCTCGAAGTTTTCAGGTGAGTAGCTGGGCGGCTGCCAGGGGTAGGCGCCGGTGTCTACGTAGCTGTACGAAAGCATCACGCCTCCAGAGCCGACAGCCACCACCACGCGCTCGCCGGTCATCGGGTTGACCGAACCCCACAGGCCGAAAGCGCGCATGATGGCCCCACGGCCCTGGGCCCAACGCACGCCGTTGTACTCACGGAACGCAAAGTCACCCGCGGCCCAGACCTCACTGTCGTTGCGCCCCCATATCTTGATCAAGTCGGTTGAAAATTGGTTGAGCGGATCAGACTGCACCACCCGCAAGGCGCCGTTGCGGTAGCAGGCCAGTGTGTCGCCACCGCCTGCGATCCACACCTCGTTCGAACTCGCCCAGACGCCGCCCAGATCTCGCTGGGGCCGGCCCGAAGGCAGCAGCCCCGCGTCGATCGCGGTGGACGGGGGAGACCAGGGCACCGGGTTCCATCGGCCCGCCTGAAAACGCAGCACCAGCCCGCCTTCTCCGACCGCCCAGACGTCGTTGGCTGAGACCGGGTGAACGTCGAACAAGGTGACCGAGACGCCTGCGTCCGACCTCGACCAACTGGTGCCATCGAAGTGGTAGGCAGCCCCGCGCGCGCCCACCGCCCAGATGTCTGTGTCTGACACGCCTCGAACGGCGTAGAGGGGCTCAACGACCCGCTGCGCCACGCACCACGCGCCTCCGTCGGGCACGCAGCCGGTGGCGTCGACGATGGGCCCCCAGAATCGACCCGCATCGAAGCTGCCCGCATCGACGAACGTCACGCCGCCGTCGGGTTGAGCGCCGCCATCCTGGTTTCCAGCGTCAGCCCCGCTCGGGCCCGTGTCGGGCAGACCTCCGTCAACCAACGCCCCGATCCATTCCAGGACACACGCGCGCTGGAAGGGCGTCAACGGTGCGCGGCCCAGGGGCATCGCAGCACCGAAAGGGGGCTGCATGAAGAGCTTCAAGTAGAGCGAGCTCTCTTCCGGAACCTCGGGGTCTATCAACGAATAGTCAGCGCGGCCCAGAGAGCGCTGGCCAAACATCCGCGCCTCGAACCCGGGTGATTGTAAATCAAGCCCGCCCTGCGCTGAGAGCGCGTCATGGCAGCCCGCCAGGCACGTGGCACCGAAGAGGGCAGGGGCATCGCATGAAGCTGAAGGGGGGCCTGCGTCCCGAATAGCGGGCAGAGGCAGGGGGCCGTCGTCACATGCGGCCGCCACCAGCACGATGAGACAGACTCTGAGCCTCATCCCACCAGCCCGGGAAGCCCGCCCGTGCAAAACGCCGGGTCTCCGAAGGCGGTGACGTCGTTCAGCCCCATCGCCTTGCAGATGGAGACCAGCAAGTTGTTGGTGGTCTCGTTCGAAAAGGATTTCCTGCCCGAGTTGTAGAAAGTGGGGTTGGGCGCACGTCGGCGCGTGTAGTCGAGCAGCCTGCCCGGGTTGATTGATCCGCCTGCGCGCCCCGCCAGCACGACGGGGATCTGGTGGAAGTCGTGAGAGCTGCCCGAGCCAAAGACGTTGGGCCAGACGATCAGCGTGTTGTCGAGCAGCGAGCGTCCGTCGATGTCAGGGGTCGCCTTGAAGCGCTGCACCCAGGCGGCGAAGGCGCTCGCATACCAACGCATCGTGTTGCGCCAGTCTTCACGGCGTCGCACCGGGTCGAGCCCATAGTCAGGGCCCTGGTGAATCCAGTTGTGAAGATCGCCGCCCGCGAAACGAATCGGGAACCCCGGGTCGCTGTCGGGTGACGCTGTGAAGTACGAACCCACGTGGCTCAGCTGGCAGGCGAAGGCCAACGCGTACAGATAGGCCGCGAACTCGCTGTTGGGCCGATTGGGTGTGTAGACAGGCGGGGTGGGGTCTTGCGAACAGCCGCTGCCCTGGGCTTCCAGCGCGAGCCGCGACTCGAGGTCGCGCAGCATCGTGAGGTGGTGGTCGAGCTTCTGCCGGTCGGCGACCGAGACACGCGTGTTCACGTGTTTGAAGTTCTCGAGCACCGAGTCGATCACGCTCTCGCGCGTGGCGCGGCGCCTGGCGAGCACCTGAGGGTCGGTCGAGCCGTTGAAGTTGCCGAACAGATCCGTGAACGAATTTTGAAGGTTCAGACCCGTCGTGGGTTGACCCGCCGCCTGATACGACACCGCAAATGAGCCGCCGGGCATGTTGATGTTGATGCTTCGGCGGGGCGCAGCGGGGAGTCGGCCCGCGAGGTACTGGTCGATCGACGGCCCGCCACCGAAGGCCCCACTCGTCACGCTGGCAAAGTCAGTGCGCGCAATGCCAGTCAACAACGTGCCGTTGCCGATGTCGTGCGCGTTGCCAGAGTGGTTGTAGGTGATGTGATTGTCGATCCCCAGAATGGGAAGAATTTCGCTCTTCACGCTTTCGAGGGGCGAGAGCACGTACGGCAAGGTGAGCCCTGAGGAGCCGCTGGTCGGCAGCCACTCATCGCGCAGGGTACCGCTGTCCTGCAGAAAGAAGAGCACACGCCGTGGAGCCACGACCTGCGCCCGCGCCGTTCTGGGCAGCAAGCTTGCGAGCAGCGGAATGGGCAGCAGCGCGCCGGCACCTTTCAAGAAATGTCGTCGGGGAATCTTCATGGCAGCGACTCTCGGTAGAGAAAGGCGTCGGAGGACGTGACGGCGATCGCGACGTCTTGCAAGGTCGCCCCGGCCGCGAGACTCGAGGCGGCGGAGTCGAGATGGCAACGATCCTTCGTGGTCTCGGTGCGGCCCTGCGCATAGCGGTAGACCTGCGTCAGGTAGCAGCGGTTGGCGGTGGGGCTTGCGGCGAGCCGCTCTGAAAGCTCTACGGCGTTGTTGAATTGACCTCCGGCGACACCGGGGTTGATCTCGCCTGTGCTGTCGATCGCCAGGCCGCCTGCTTCTGTGGTTCGGGCGGTGCCGATCGCATCGAAGCCCTCGAGCCCGAAGCCCAGAGGGTCCATCATCGAGTGACAGGAGTAGCAGGATGAGCCCGCCACCATGTGAATGGCGAGCTTCTGTCTGAGCGTGGCCGGGCCTGCGACGTTCGGCAACACCACGTCAACGCCAGGGGGCGGCGGCGCGATGTCTTCGCAGAGCATTCTCACGCGAATCGCCTTGCCTCGGAGCGTGGGTGAAGTTTGTTCGGGGTGCGCGTGCGTCGAGAGCCATGCGACCCTGGTCAAGATACCCGCGCGGCCCTGGGGAAGTCGCGTGTCGGAAGCGCCCGCGCCGTATACGGCGGCGAGCATCGGGTCGAGGGCGGTGCCCCGGTCGGTCAACAGGTGGGCGTAGCTCTTTGCGCCGGTAAACGAGTCAGCTGCAAAAGTCTGAAGCTCGCGCTTCGAAGAGGCTGCGAGGCCCGCGGTCCACAGCGGGAAGAGAGTGGCGTTCTTGTTGACTGCAGCGCTGCCGTCGAGCTCGAGCCACTGATCAGCGAAGTGCAGGTAGCCCGTTCGCGCGCGAGGGTCAGCCAGGAGTCGCCGGGTCTCACGCGTCACGTCAGCGGTGGTGGTCAGCCGACCCTGTTCTGCGGCGTCGAGGAGCGCCGCGTCAGGCACGCTGCCCCATAAGAAGAGCGCGAGCTTGGTGGCGACTTCAATCGGCGTGAGGTGCGATGTGGGCCGCGAGGCGCCGTCGACAGGCGTTCCCACCTCGGTGACGTACAGAAATTGGGGTGATTGAAGAATGACCTGAACCACCGCTGACAGCCCATCGTTCCAGGTGGCGGTGGGGAGCGCACGAACCGTGCGGAAAGCTCTCAACAGACTGGCGCGTTCTTCGTCGTTCAAGGTTTTACGCATCGCGCGCCGGCCAAAGGTGTCGAGAATCTGACCGATGCAGGCCTCTTCTCGCCCGACGGTGGGGCTGGAGCAGGGGAAGACGGCGCTCTGGCGCGCGACGGCGGCGACCGCCAGGCTCTCGGCGCTCTTCAGATAGAAGCGGAGGCGAACCTCGTCCATGCCGACCCAATCTGCGTGGTTGTCAAAGCGGTTCTCAGACGAGGGGCGCTCCAGAACCTGCGCAGGTCGAGTGGTGTCGCCCAGCAGGTCTGCCACGACGACGTCGTACTGGCGGGCGGTCAGCGCGCGCATCGGCGCCGGGACGGGGCGGCAGACGCGCGGGGGCTCAGACACCACCGGCCTCACCGGTTCGGGCACGGGACCTGAGATTTCGCCGGTGCAGGACAACGCCCACGCCATCATCAGCAGGGCAGGACTCCTGAGCGCCTTGATCTGCGAGGCCCTCAAGTTCGAAGTTCCTGGTGTTGGGGGATCATTCGAAATGAAGAGCCGCGGCCCGCCTGAATCAGCTCAAAACCGGACAAAGTAACGCTCGAAGCAGGCGCGCATCACAAGCCGGTCTCGTAGCTCGAGGGCACGTCGACCCGGAACGCGAAGTCGACCTTCTTCTTCTCGCCCGCCTTGAGTGAGACCTTCCACCTGGTGATGCCGTCCTTCGGGTTGAGCTGGTAGCCGGCCGTCGTCTTTTCACCGACCGCCACGATGATGTCGTTCATCTCGCTGACCGGCAGGTGCTCAGCAAGCGTCACCTCAATCGGCGTCTTCCCGTAGTTCGCCACCTCGAACGTGTACGCGTAGCTGAAGCGTTTGTTGCCGTTGAACAGGCCCGGGTCGCGCTTGAGCTCATCGACGGTGGTGCGCTTGACCCGCACCGCATCTTCGACGCCGAAGGTCAGGCTGAAGGCACCCCCTTGAGGAACGCGCTCGAGCTCATAGCGGCCCACCAACCCCGTCGAGCGGAACGCATCGACCCGGCCCGCCAGCAGCGGCCACGCGGCCGTGTTGGTCAGCTCAGCCACCCGGAACGCCACCGGCATCAGCTTGGGCATCGCGCGCAGCTCGAAGCTCGCCTTCATCTTCGTCTGACCGACGAACAACCGCACGGGGGCGTTGTCGCCAGGCACCTTCGACTTCTCGGGCACGCGCAGCTGCACCGACAACCCCTGGCTCTTCGCTACCGCCTGGCCGGTGCTCTGGGTTTCGCCGCCGCTGCCGGTCTGCGCCTGGTCGACGTACTCATCACGCCGCACGAGCACCTTCTTCTCGACCGCCTTCTCGTAGGCTGTGACCTTGAGCACCTTGAGATCGGGCGGCGTCGCGTTCTGCGAAGGCACCGCGGTGGAGAGCGTCAGGTCGACCTGGTTCCAGTCTTCCCCCGTGCGCTGCACGATGGTGGCCCAGGTAGAGAAGTCGACCGAGCCACCGGCTTCATCGGAACGCGCTTCGTAGACCGGCGTCCACGAGGCGCCGCCCACCAGGTAGGTAAGGGCGAGCTCGGCGGTCGTTCCTGCGGGGCACGACGCGAGCACCTCCACCGTCCACGACTGGCGGCTCTGCTCGACGCGTACTTCGTCGAGCTGACGGCGCAGCTCCTCTTCTTTGAGGCGCAGCCCACGCAGCTTCGCGTTGATCTCCGAGGTGAGCTTCGCGGCGTTCAGGCTGGCGCCGAGTGAAGAATCGAACGCCGACTGCCAGTTCTTGAGGTCGGGTTTCTCCGCCGCCATCTCGCGTGAGACCAGGGTCACCGCGAGGTCGGTGTACTGCCGGCCCACCCTCGTCTGCGTCTGCGCACGCGACATCTGATCCGTCGTGTTCTCGATCTCCAGCTGCAGGGCCTCGAGCGATTTCACCAGTGCTTCGGCCTTCGGGCTGAACTCCTTCTCGTTCTTCACCAGCTCTGCGCGCATGCCATCGACCGCACCGCCGGTGACGCGCGCGCGAAACGAGTCCTGCGTGGCGATGGGGGGAATGTTCTCGAAGCTCACCTTCACGCGCGCACCGCAGGTCAACGTGGTGACGCGCGTGACTTGAGCGCGATCGGGAAACACCACCACCGAATCAGGCGCCGCCGTCGAGGCGAGGATCGTCAAGACGAGCGCGTTCATCGCACCACCTCGAGCTGCTGCAGCTTCCACCCTCGGGGGCGTTTGACGGTGTACGTGAAGGAGAACACCTGTTTCTGCTGCGGCGCGATGGTGAGCCGCCACTCGAGGCCGCCCTTCTTGCCGTCTTGAATCGCGGTGGGCTTCGAGTCGATCAACTTCGTCTCGACGTCTTTCTGATCCGTCACGGGCCACTGATCCGCCACGCGCACGGCGATCGGCGCGCGGTACGGGTTCGCCAGCTCGATGGTCACCGTGTACGTGCCGATCTCTTCCTTGCTGAACACGCCCTTTGTTTCCTCGACGATCTGCACATTGCGAATGGGCTTGAGCGCGCGATCGATGCCCAGCGGCAAGGTGAACGCTTCGCCAGGCGAGACGAGCTTGAGCCGCGCGGTGCCGGCGGGGTCGGCCCCCACGAAAAGCTGTGCGGGGCCACCGGGCAACACCTGGCTCGAGGGGTTCTTGAGCTCGGCCACCAGGAAGGCGTCGGTGGTCAACGCGGGGAACAGCTTGCGCTCGACCGATACGGGCCACTGCGCCGACCAGAGCGCCACCCGGCGGGATCCGCG
>JAYTAT010000801.1:0-2999 GCA_043737315.1 Archangium sp. | reverse complement strand
GGCGATGAAGTGCCGCGCGAGCTGGCCGATGTCTTCGGGCCGTTCGCGCAAGGCGGGCAGCTCGAGGGGCACCACGTGCAGGCGGTAGTAGAGATCTTGCCGAAAGCGGCCCGCGGCGACCTCGGCCTTGAGGTCACGGTGCGTGGCGCACACCACGCGCACGTCGACCTTCACCGTCTCTTCGCCGCCCACGCGTTGAATCTCGCGCTCCTGCAGCACGCGCAGCAGCTTGGTCTGCACGGTCGCGCTGATTTCACCCAGCTCGTCGAGGAAGATGGTGCCGCCGTCAGCCAGCTCGAAGCGCCCCAGCTTCTTCTTGACCGCACCCGTGAACGAGCCGCGTTCATGGCCGAAGAGCTCTGACTCGAGCAACGTCTCGGCCAGCGCGGCGCAGTGCGTGACGATGAAGGGCCCCGCGGCGCGTGGGGAGAGATCGTGCAGCATGCGCGCGACCAGCTCTTTGCCGGTGCCCGACTCGCCGTGCACCAGCACCGTGGCGTCGGTCGCGGCAGCGCGGCGCACCTGGGCGAGCAGCTTCTGCACCGGCTGGCTGTCACCCACCATCGAGATGCCGACCTTGCTGGTGAGATCGCGCGACAGCGCCTCGGTGGTTGCCTCGAGCTTCACCACGCGCGCGCGGGTGCGGCTCAGCTCGAGCGCCTGAGCGACCTTCGCGCGCAGCACGTCGGGCGGAAACGGTTTCTCGATGAAGTCGACGGCGCCGTGCTGCATGGCGTCGACCGCCGAGCTGATGCTGCCGTGCGCGCTCACCACCAGCGCGACCACGTTGGGATCGTGCGCCTTGAGGCGCTTGACCACCTCGATGCCGTCCATCAGATCCATCTTGAGATCGGTGACCACGAGGTCTGCGCCCTTCGAAGTGAACGCAGCCACGCCTTCGACGCCGCTGCGAAACGCGAAGACCTCGTGACCAGCCTTCTTCAGGGTGACCGCCATGCCTTCGCGCATGGTGTCGTTGTCATCGATGACGAGAATGCGTGCCATTGCGAGTCGTATACTCCCTCTCCTGAACGAAAGCGGGGAGAGGGTCAGGGTGAGCGCGTGTCGTGCTACTCGAAGCGCATGATGCTGGCCGCCGTTCTCACCGCTCACAAACCAACCGACGAAAAAGAATCGCAAGATCTGCGAGAAATGATCGGTCTTGCGACGGGCCTCGCCGAGCCCTTCTCCCGCGACCAGTTGCCCGCGCACTTCACGGGAAGCGCCGTCGTCATCACCCCCGACGGTGAAAAGGTCTGCCTGGTCCTCCACGCAAAACTCGAACGCTGGCTCCAACCTGGCGGCCACGCCGATGCCATCGACGCAGGCTCGATGGAAGCGACCGCCCTTCGCGAAGCGCGCGAAGAAACCGGCTGCGACGTCACGCTGCACCCGACCGCGCCTCGTCCTCTCGATGTCGACGTGCACGTCATTCCCGCCCGCAAATCTGACCCCGAGCACCGGCATCTCGACGTGCGCTACCTGGTGGTGGCCACGAACCCCGAGTCACTCGCGCACGATCCGAACGAGGCGCACGGTGCGCAGTGGCTCAGCTGGGAAGAAGCCATCGCGAGAGCCGATGAAGCGCCGCTGCGTCGCATGTTGGAGAAGGCCAGAGCGCACCGCTGAAGCGCGCAAAGCGGTGGATCCTGAAAATCGCGCTCGACGACTGCGGCGTTCCGCTCGGCACCCGTGTCGACGAGACCCACGACGCGGGTGGACACGGGGCACCTCTCCTGCGCTAGCTTGCCTGGCTCATGAAGATACCCCCCGTGACGCCGAAGGTTGTTCCGAGCACGCAGTCGGTCCCGACCGCCAGGCCCACGGGAGCAGCCGCGCTCGCCACGGCAGGGGTCGCCCTCGCGACCGAGGCCTACCGCCCTGCCGGAGCTGCAGCCCCGACCGATCTCGAAGGCGCTTCGCGCGGCTACACCTCACCCACCAGGGTCGAGAGCCCGTTTTCCCCCGATGAGAAGGCGGCGTTGTCGAAGAAGATCCCCTGCCCGGCGCTCGCAGGCATGTTCAACGCGGGCATGCTCAAGGTCGAGAAGGACGGCACCGTCAAGATCCCCGACCTCGAGCGCGCGCTGAGCCAGCTCGGGCCCTCGGCCACGGTGCTCAAGGTGCTCACCAACGGCGCCGACAAGACCGACGACGTGAAGGGCCAGTTCAACCTCTTCAAGCTCAACGGCTCGAACCTCGATCACACCGGCAGCAGCGGCATTCGCCAGAACGGCGTGCACCCGGAGCGCTTCGAGCAGCTCATGAAGTTCAGCAAGAACGGCGACCGCCTCACCGCCCAGGATCTAGCCGACGCCGCGGAGCAATTCGCGAAAGAAGATCCGGGAATCCGGGGGCGCGTGACGCAGCTCGCTGAGATGAGCATCGTGCTCAACGTCTTCGGCCGCCATGCGCCCGACGGCTCGCGCTACTTCACGCGCGAAGATGCAAAGCAGCTCTTCGTCGACGGGCAGATTCCCCAGAGCTGGTCGCCCCCCGTGGTGCCCGGCAAGCTCGGCCTGGGTGACGTGCTCGGAGGAACCGCCCTCGGCCTGTTCCGCCAGTTCATCAACGGCAGCTGACTTTCATCACACGTGATCGTCGAGCATCTGGCCGGTGCTCGGGCCCTGTCCATCACTCCGCTTTCTGAGCATGACGAGGGTGGTGGGAAAACGATCCTGCACCGCCTGCTGAGCTGCCAACGCCTCGCGCGCGCCCGGCCACGCTTTCCAGAGAAGGGCCAGCACGCCGAACACCGCTGACGCGCCCAACAGCCACGGCCACGCAGCCGACCAGGCACTCCATCCCGAGTTGAGGACTCCGACGAGCGATGCGATGCCGCCGATGCCGGTGAGCAGCACGAGGCAGCCCGTCAGCAGCCCGAGCACCTCACTGGCCTTCGAGCCTGAAGGGCTCGTCTTGCGCGCGGCGCGTTCAGCCATCGCTTCGATGAGCTCGCCCCACTGCATCTCACGCAGGGTGATCTCGTAGCGGCCGGG
>JAYTAT010000800.1:0-2999 GCA_043737315.1 Archangium sp. | reverse complement strand
CAGATCGCAGGGGTGGTCGACGAGAGCCGCGAAAGCGCCCTGTTCGCGACCAAGTCGACCGCGCGGTTCTAGAAGAGGTGCCGCTGCAAGGGCATGAGCGAGCGGTAGCTCTTGTTCGCCTCGCGCAGCAGGTCTTCGCTCGTTCGGGCCAGCTCGGAGGGGAACACCCCTGCGCCACATCGCACGGTGACGCCCAGCGGCCCGTTGGGCCCAGCTGCCACGATGTCTTTCATCACGTCGAGGATCCGCTGAGCGACCAGCCGGCCACCCGGAAGATCAGTCTCAGGGAGCAGGAGCACGAACTCATCACTGTCGATGCGAAAGAGCCGGTCTGCCAGGCGCAGGCACGACGACACGCCCTGAAACAGCCGGGTCAGATACGCATCACACGCGTCGCGGCCCAGCTTGTACCGAAGGCCCGCGTAGTCATCGAAGCCGAACATCAAACACGCCGCCGGCCGCCCGTACCGCCGGCTGCGCGCGAGCTCGGCATCGAGGCTGGCCTTGAGCTGCGAGTAGGTGCCCGCACCGGTCACCGGGTCGACCGCGCGGAACTGCGCCAGCTCTTCTTCAGCGTCGAACAATCGCCGCCGGTACTCGCGCACCATCAGCGCCGAATTGATGCGCGTCTGCAGCTCGATGAGCTTGAAGGGCTTGGTGACGAAGTCGTCGGCGCCCAGCTCCATGCCGCGGATCTTCCCGTCCATCTCGCCTGCGGCGGTCAGGATGATGATGGGCAGGTCGGCAAAGCGGGTGTCTTCGCGAGCCCACTTGAGCACCGAGAAGCCGTCTTTGAGCGGCATCATCAGGTCGAGCAGCACGAGGTCAGGCTTGTGCTCTGAGATCATCTCGACGGCCTCCAGGCCATCGGCCGCGGCCATGACCCGGAAGTTCGACGATTCGCACAGATCCTTCAGCAGCATCCGCGTTGGCTCGTCGTCATCGACGACGAGTACCAGGCGGTTGCTGAAATCGAGGTCCTTGCTGATCGGGCTCACCACGCAGCCGACCTCATATCAGGCATTCAGTATGGCGCCTTCAGGCACCTCTTCGGCGATCCGGCGCGTGCGGCCCTTCAAGAACTCGATGATCTCGGCGTCGGTGCGCGTATCACCGGGCAGGCGCACGAACGCCTTCGCCAGCCAGTCGTAGCGCTTGAGGAAGAGGAAGACCGAGACCATGGCGAAGTCGATGCCCTGGAAGACGATGCAGCCTTCTTTCAGATAGCGCTCGGCGTTGGCCTCGAAGTCACCGGGCATCTCCGTCCAGTGACGGGTCTGCTTGATGTGGTGACCGATGTGGTACCCGTCGTTGAAGCAGCGCTTGTTGTAGCCGCTGTTGATGCAGGTGATCGAGTTGACGTAGCTGTCACCGGGACGGCTGGGGTCGATGAAGGCGTGCTGGCCCCAGTTGCCCAGCATCATCGCGAAGCGCATGAAGAAGTAGGGCACCACGAAGGCGGCGAGCGTCGACTGCCAGTTCACGAATGACATGCCGATCATGAAGAGCATGTGCAGGCCGTCGCTGGTCATCGCGCGGCGGGCCATTGCGGGGCGGTTCTTCTTAAGGAAGTAGCGGGTGAGCCCCACGTGCGAGGTGAAGATGAACCGCATGAAGTACACGAACCACTCGGGAAAGCTGTCCCGCTGGTAGCTCATGGTGCTCGACAGATCCTTGCGGAGGTTGTTTTCCGCGTGATGCATGCCGACGTGGTGCTCCATGTACCCGGTGGGGATGCCGAACATCAGGCTCATCGTGTACGGCAGGATGCGGCCCAGGACGCGCGGCGCCTTGATGAAGGGCCTGTGCATCGTGTTGTGCAGCATCAGAATCGCCGGCGGCGCGAGCCAGGCGATCTGAATGGCCCAGGTGGCCACGGCCAACCACCACGAGAACCGCACGTAGAGCGCTATCTGCAGCGGTAGTACGACCGCGACGCTCTTGATCGCCGTGCGCACGAACACGGCATCGCGGGGCTCGTACAACAGGCCCTCGATCCAGCGCTGCCAGGGGGTGTCGGCGTACTTCGGTTCAGCTTTGGGGTCGGTGATGGCCGAGAGCGTCGTAGACATAGGCGGCCGAATACGTAGGCCACCCCCGGAAACGGATCAACTGCCCTGCCAGTCCTTCACGCGGCTCTCAAAGCGGGTGTACTCGGCGAGGAAGACCAGGTCGACGGAGCCCACGGGCCCGTTGCGCTGTTTGGCCACGATCAGCTCGCAGGGGATGACGCCGCCGCGGTTTTCCTGGGGGGCTCCGTCTTCGCCACCTTCGTCTTCACGGTGGATGAACATCACCACGTCGGCGTCCTGCTCGATGGCGCCTGACTCACGGAGGTCAGAGAGCATGGGCTTGCCGCCTTTGCGCTCTTCGACTTTTCGGTTGAGCTGGGAGAGGGCGATGATCGGGCAGTCGAGTTCTTTGGCGAGCTGCTTGAGCGCGCGGCTGATCTCGGAGACCTCGAGCTGACGGCTCTCGACCTTGCCCTTCTGGTGCATCAGCTGGAGGTAGTCGATGACGATGAGGCCCAGCTTGCCTTCCTTCTGCTTGAGCCGACGCGCCTTGGCGCGCAGGTCGAAGGAGGACAGACCGCCGGAGTCGTCGACGTAGAACTTGGTCTTGAAGAGTTCGTTGGCCGACTCGCTGATGCGCTCTTCATCGGCAGGTGAGAGCCGCCCACCGCGCAGCTTCTTCATGTCGACCTTCGCGTGGGTCGCCAGCAGTCGGGTCATCAGCTGCACCGAGGGCATCTCGAGACTGAACACCGCGACGGCGAGGTTCTCGGGGCCAGCGGCGTGCAGCGCGAAGTTCATCGCCAACGCGGTCTTCCCGATGCCGGGGCGCGCCGCGAGAATGATGAGCTCGCCTCCGTGGAAGCCGGTGAGCTGGTTGTCGAGGTCGACGAAGCCCGAGCCGACGCCAGTCACGCCGCCGCCGGTCTGTTTCATCTTGTCGAGGAGGGTGAGGGCCTCTTCCATCAGCTCAGACATGGGCCGCAG
>JAYTAT010000799.1:0-18160 GCA_043737315.1 Archangium sp. | reverse complement strand
CTTTGGTCTCGTAGTACTGGCCGACCGCCACGAACGCCTTGCTGCGCGCCTGCGGCTCCTGGGTCTGCCGCGCTTCTTCGATGAGCGCCTTCTCGTAGCTGTCGAAGTCGCGCTCGAGCTCGTAGATGCCCTTGAGCGCCCGAATGGCCGGCAGGTTGGCCGCGTCGATGCGCAGCGCCTCGAGGTAGCAACGTTTGGCGCTGCCCGCGTCGATCAACATGTCTTCGTTGATCTTGCCCATGCGGTACCAGAGCTCGACCGCTTCAGGCGTCTGGCCCAGCACCTGCGCTTCACGCTCCAGCATGTCGAGCGCGAAGGGCCAGTTGCCCGAACGTTCGTACAACATCCCCAGCGCGTGCATCGCGGGGCGGCAGCGGGGGTCGAGTTCGATCGCCTGGTGGTAGGCGGTGACGGCGCGATCCACGGCCTTCAACTGCTGGTGGAAGATGTCGCCCATCTCCACGCACAGCTCCGCCTTCTCAGCGGGGTTGGTGAGGAGCTGAATGTGGCGATCGACCACTCCGATGAGCTCGTCCCAACGGCCCTGCGACTTGCGCAGGCGCTCGAGCGTCTTGATGGCCTGAATGTTCTGCGGGTCGACCTGAAGCGCCGCTTCGATGCACGCGTCTGCGTGACTCAGGTTCTGGTACCGCTCTTCCCAGATCGCCGCCGAGCGGAAGAGGATCTTCACCCGCTCGCGGTAGTCAGAGGTGAGCTCGATCTGCCGCTCGTAGACCGCGAGCAACTCGGCCGGCCGATCGAGCTTGCTGTAGAGCTGCTCGAGCGAAATGAGCGCCTGAGCGTTCGCGGGATCGAACTCGAGCGCCTGCCGGTAGCCTTCGACCGCGGCCTCGTCGTCTTGAAGCTCACGCTCGTAGACCTGCGCGACCTCGACCTGAATGCGGGCCCGATCTTCCGGGGTGGGCGCGATGTCGCGCATGCGCATCAACGTGCTGGCCACCGCGGCGTGATTGCCCACGCGGCGCTGCAAGGTGACGAGCACCCCGAGCGTCTCGAGATCCGGCTCGAGCTCGAGCGCACGCACCAGCGCGTTCTCGGCCTCTTCCGGGTTGCCCATCTGCTCGTCGTAGACGCGCGCTATCTCGCGGAGAATGTCCTTGCGCCGCTCGATGCTGCCGGCGGCCTCGAGCTTCTGCTCGAGCGAGACCACGTACTCCTTGTTCTGGCCGCGGCGGGCGAACATCGCGCCCAAACGCTCCAGCGCCTGATCGTTGGTGGGATCGAACTCGAGGATCCGCCGCAGCGACGACTCTGCCGAGGAGGGATCGTCGAGCTTGGTGTCCTGCACCTTCGAGAGCGTGAGGTAGAGCCGCTCGGCCAACGGGCCCCGGGGCACCGTCTCGGCGATCTCTTCGTAGACGGCGGCGAGCTCTTCGTAGCTGCCCGTCTCTTCGGCGAGGCGCTCGACCTGCTCGCGGATCTCGTCGTTGCTGGGGGTCAGCTGCAACGCACGGCAGTACTGAAGAAACGCCACCTGGCGGGCGCCGAGCTTGTGCTCCTGCACCCGCGCCAGCTCTCGCAGCGCGAGCACCTTCTCTTCGTCGGTGTGCAGGTTGGGCAGGTACTTGTCCATCGCCTGGGCGTAGCTGCGCCAGTCGTTGAGCTTGCTGAACAGCTCGAGCGCCTGCTCGTAGGCCTGCCTGTTCGAGGGCTCGATCTCCAGCACCCGCTCGAGCGCGGCGCCGGCCATGTCGGCCTTGCCGGCAGGGCCACGCCAGATCTCCGCGACCTGAAACATCGTCTGCGCGGCCGCTTCACGCTCTTCGAGCTGCAGCTGAACTGCGACCTTTTGCTCGAGCGTTCGCACCGCGTCGGGCCAGGCCTTCAACTTCATGAACACCGTGTGCAGGCGCTCGAGATCGGGCAACTGGTGCGGCTCGACCTCGAGCGCGCGACGGGCGGCGTCGAGCGACTCTTCACGTCGCGCGGTCTCGGCGATGATCTCCGCCAGGCGAATGCGAATCTGCTTCACCCCTGTCGCGTCCTCCTGCAGGGGAATGAGGCGGCGCAGCACGATGACGAGGTCTTCGCGCTTGCCCAAGCCATCGAAGATGTCGCGCAGTGCTTCCAGGGCGCCCCGGTGACGGGCGTCACGCTCGAGGGCCGCCTTGAAGAACGGCACGGCGTCTTCAGCACGATCGAGCTGCTGCCAGAGCACCCTGCCCAGGCGTTCATTGAGCCTGACCAGCTCGCGCGGATCGACGGTGAACTGCAACTTCCACTGGAGCAACTCGCGCAGCTCTTCAGCCTTCTGACCGCGGTCCAACAACTTGGTGAGCGCCTCGAAAGCCTGCTCGTTGCGCGGGTTCTTCTCGAGCAGCTCCCGATACAGCGTGATCGAGTGCTCGATGTTGCCTTGCCCCTCAGATGACGTGACCGCCATCTTCCCGAGCAGCCGCTCTTTTTCCGCGCCCTGCACCAGCTCACGCTGGGCCTCCAGCACGCGGTAGAGCTTGTCCATGCTCTTGGCCTGCTCGTAGAGGATCTCCAGCGAGCGCAGCGACGGCAGGTGCTTCGGTTCAGCCTCGAGCACCTTCTCGAAAGCGCCGGCAGCGCGATCGGGGTTGTCGAGCGACTCCATCGCGATCTGACCGAGGCGAAAGTACAGGCCCACACGATCGATGGGCTCGGTGGCCATGGCGGCCTGGGCTTCGATAACCTCGGCCTGCTGATCGGGGAACTCGAGCTCGCCGTACAGGCGATCGAGGGCGGGCAACGCCTTCTGCGCGGTCTCGGCGTGAGCGGTGCGCGCCCTCTCGTAGAAGACGACGGCCTGCTCCTTCTCATCGAGGCGCTGCTCCGAGATCTGCGCGATCACCATGCAGACTTCGGCCACGTCGTGCGGCTCTGAGAGGCGGGGCAGCTCGGTTTGCAGCGCACCCACCAGCTCGTCGAACGAAGCTGCGGCCGCGCCCGCGGCGTACAGGCTCTTGCGGATCTGACCGTCGTTCGGGTCTTCCTTGAACGCCCGCCAGTACGCCAGGTACGCAAGCTCAGGCTCGGCCTGCGCGGTCCGCAACGACGCGAGCTCCACCAGCAGCGTCTTGCGCTCGATCTGATCGGGCGAGACGCCCACCCGGCTTTCGATCAGCCCACAGAGCCTAACCATGTCGCTCGACGATCGGTAAGCACCGGCGAGAATCTCGAAGGCCTGCTGGTTCTGCGGCTCCTTCTGCACGAGCGCGTCCATTCGCTGGAGTGCGCCTTCATTCCGCGAGTTCTGTGCGAGCAGCTCACGGTACAGATCGAGCGCCCCCTGCTTGTCGAGCAGCCGAGTCTCGCGCACCACGGCGAGCTTGAAGGTGACTGCGGCCTGCTCTTCGGGCGGTAACACGCGCAGGCGGCGCGACAGCACATCGGCCAGCTCAGGCCAGCGTTGCTGCTGTTCGGTCAGGCGCTCCATGCGGTCGAGCGCGGCGACGTCATCGGGCTGCAGCTCAAGCAAGCGGCGGAAGGTGCCGATCGCCGTGTTCGCATCCTTGAGCGTTTCCTCCTGCAGGGTGCCGATCTGAAAGAGCAGCGCGGCGCGGCGGCCGGTGTCCTCTTCGATGGTCAGCTGGCGCTTGAGCACCTCGAGCAGCTCGTTCACCCGGCCCTGGCGTGAGAAGAGCTGACCCATCTGCTGCATCGCCTCTGAGTCAGTGGGCACGAGCTCCATCACCCGCTTCCACGACTCGATCGCTTCTTGCTCCTCGTCGGCCTGGGCCTGCAGCCGCGCCAACGCACGGTAGAGATTCGCACGGGCCGCGTCGTTCGAAGCACGCGGAGCGACCTCGGTGAGCAACGAGGCCATCTCGTCTTCGGCGTCGGCCTTCTTGTAGAAGCTCAAGACGAGCTCGAGGTTCGCCGGCTCGTCCGGTAACTCTCTGAGCGCCCGGGCCGCGGCCACGAAGGCCATCTCGGCGTTGTCGAGCTGCGCCGAATACACGTCGGCCATCTTGCGCAAGAGCCCTGCCCGGTCGGTCGCCTGCGGTTCGGCCGCGACGCGCGCTTCCAGCATCTGCACCAGCTTGAGGTGTTCACCTTCACCGGCGAAGACTGGCTCCAGCGTGCTGGCTGCCTCGCCCTTCAATGGATTTTCTGAGCGCGCCATTTCTTCGAGTGCGCCGACCGCGCCCGCGTGAGCGGGCTTCCGGCGCAAGACCTCCTGAAACGTCGTGAGCGCGCCACGGGGGTCGCTCAGACGGGTGAGCTTCAAGCGGCCAAGCCGCACGTACAATTCCAGCGCCTGCTCTTCTTGTTGCCGCGCTTCCGCATGCTGAATCTCGCGGCCGAGCAACACGGCGAGCTCCGGCCACGCTTCCGTCTCAGAGAGAATGCGCGCGAGGAAACGCGTCGCGTTCGGCTCTTCCGGCTTGCGCTCCAACACGGCCTGGTAGCACTGCGCCGCCAGCGCCTTGTCCGAGAGCGTCTCTTCGGCGAGGTTCGCCAGCTCGAAGAGCAGGTTCACCTGCATCGTGACGTTGGTCTCGAGCCCCAGCTGGCGCCGCATCACGATCGACAGCTCGCGGAACTGAGAGGTGCGCCGGAAGATGCGCCCGAGCTGCTCGAGCACGAACATCTCTTTGGGGTTGCGGGCGAGCACTTCGTTCCACGCGCGCGCGGCGAGGTCGAACCGCGAGAGGCGATCGCCGTACACCACGGCCAGACGTCGCCACAGCTCACCGGCCAGCGGCTCGGCGATGCCGCGTTCCAGCGCGTCTTCGTAGGCGGCGGTCAGCTCTTCGAAGGCCCCGAGATCAGCGGCGAGGCGCTCGAGCTCTTCACGCACCTCGGCGTGATCGGGCTTCTCACCGAAGGCCCTGAGGCGAGCGGTCAGCGCGAGGTTCTTCTGGCCGACCGCTTCACGCAGGTTCGCGATCTCGATCAGCACCGGAATGCGCTGGGTCGGCTGTGCGGCGGCGAGGCGCACGTCGAGCACCTCCACCAGACGGCGCAGATCGTTCAGCTCGCGGAAAGCGACCTCGAGCAGCCGCGCCGCTTCCATCTTCGCGCTCTCGACCGTGAGCAACCGCTCCAGCGCAGCGATGCTCTGCGGCTCGGTTCGAGAAAGCTGGAACGCGGCCCCGAACGCACGCAGCGCCTCGGCGTGCTGCTCTTCTTTCTCGAGAATCAGGCCCCGTTTGACGATCTGCTGCAGCCGGTCGGCGTCGTCGGGCGCGATCTCGGCGAGCTGAGAGAGCACGTCGGCCTGCTCCAGCACGCGGCGCGTCTTGCCGAACAAACGCTCGAGGGTCATCAAGACGTCGCGCGACCGGTCGATGGCCAGCGCCTGCTTGAGCGACTCGATGGCCTGGGCGTCGTCGCCCGCCGATTCGAAGGCGTCGCCCGCCTTGAGGAGCAGCTCGAAGCGTTTGCCGGGGTCGCCCGCCAGCGCGGCCTGCTTGGCGTACACGTCTGACAGGCTCTTGGCGTTCTTCGACTTCTCGTAGAGCCGGGAAAGGCTGTCGAGGGCCTGCCGATCCTGCGGGAGGTGCTCGAGCAACTGCTTCCAGACGCGCGTGGCATCTTCCGGCTCAGCCAGCTGCTCGCGCAACTCGGCCGCCCGGCGCAGCAACGGCACCACGTGTTCGTCGCCCGAAGGCAGCTCTTCCACCGTCGACTCGAAGATCTCGGCCAGCTCACCGAAGGAGCCTGTGACCCGGGCCAGACGCTCCAGCTCGGGCTGCACCGCGTCGCGGTCGAGGCCATCGGTGAACGCCTTGAGCGCGTTCATGAACGCAGCTTCGGGCTGGCTCAGATCGCGCTCGAGGATCGCGCGAATCTCGCAGGTGATGCGGGCCCGCTCGGTCTGCGAGGTGGCGTGCACCAGGCGCGCTTCACGAATGGCGATGCGCCGCTGGTGATCGCCCGTGCGCGAGAGCACCGCGTCGAGGATCTCCGCCGCGGCCGAGCCGTCTTGATCGTTTCCACGAGCCCAACCCTCGAGCGCCTCGCGGGTGCCTTCGTGCGTGGGATCTTCGCTCAAGATCTGCCGGTACACCTCGAGCGCACCACGCGGATCGTTGAGCCGGTTCTGCCGCAACGCCGCCAGGCGAAACGCGAGCTCACGACCCTGCGGGCTCTGCCCTTCCTGATTGCGGCGCAGCTCCAGGGCGAACGCGAGTTCCTGTGGCTTGTCGAGCTCGGCGTAGAGCCGGTCGAGGGCCGTGGCCGCTTCACGGGCGAGCACGTCACGCGCGGCGATCTGCCGCCAGTTGCCGGCAGCGCGCTCGAGATCGTCGAGCTTCTGCTCCGACAACACCGCCGCTTCCCGTTCGAGCGCAGAACGCGCGGCGGGGTCGGCTTCCATCACCGCCAGCCGTTCGATGACCGGCACCAACTCCTGGTACTCCTCCCGGGTGCGGTGCAGGCGCTGCAGTGACCGGAGCGCCTCGAGGTGTTTGGCGTCGAGCACCAACACGGCGCGCAGGTGCTTCACTGCATCGTCCTGCTTGTTCAGCTTCTTCTCGTAGACGTCGGCCACCTCGCGATGCAGCGCGATCGCCACCGACTCGGCGCCCACCTCGATGATCTCTTCGAGCACCTCGGCGTAGCTGTCGAGGGCATCGGCGTCGTCGGCCGCGGCCCGCGCACCCGCACGAATGTCTGCGTCTTCTGGCGCCAGGCGCATCGCGGTCGCCAGGGATGCGAATGCCTGCTCAGGCTGCCGCAGGTGCACCGTGTGAAGCTCGGCGGCGCGTTTGAGCGCCGTGATCCGCTCCAGCGAGTCCTTCGCGGCTTCGGCGATCAACGCCAGCACGCCGACCTGCTTGCGGTGATCCTTCGCCGCTTCGTACGCGGGCAACAACGCGCGCGCCGCCGCTTCCCGGTGCGTGGTGTCGGTGAGCAGGTTCTCCAGCGCCGCCAACGCATCTGCGTCAGAGGGCTTGCTCGCGAGCACCTCGCCGTAGCGGGTGATGGCCTCGGCCTTGTCGCCCAGCGCCGTCTCCAACAACCGCGCGCGGGCCATGGTGAGCGCCTGCGCCTTGTCCTTCTCGCCGGCCTGCTCGTAGAGCGCGATCAACCGCGATTGCACCAGGGTGAGTTCGCGCAGCTGGCCGCCCTGCTCCAGCAATTGACCCAGGCGCGGCAGGTGATCTGCTTCGGGCGCGCCCGACTTCATCGCTTCGGCCAATGCGCTGGCCGCTTCACGGGGGCGATCGAGCTCGCTGTTCACCTGCGTCAGCTGCAGGCCCAAAGCGATCTTCTCGTCGTCGGTGGTGGCCAGCCCCAATCGGCGGCGCAGCACCTGGTCGCAGTCAGACCAACGCTTCGCCATCAGGTACAGCTCTGAGAGGCGCAGCAGCAGCTCGGGCTGATCGACCGACTTCTCCAGGCCGCGTTTGAGCGAAGTGGCCGCCTCGTCGATGGCACCCACTTCTTCGGCGAGTTCGGAGGCTTCCAGCAGGAGCGAGACGGTGAGCGCCGGATCTTCCGTCTTCACCGCCAGCTCGGTGAAGGTGCGCGAGAGCTCCTGCTCGGCTTTGAGCGCGCGGCCCAGGCGCAACGCTTCGGCCCGGAACGCCGTGTCGGCGGGGTCGAGCACCAAACCACGCAACCGCAGATCGAACGCCGCGCGCTCATCGATGAGCCGCTTCTCGGTCGTCTCGGCCAGCAGCGTCAGCAGGTTCTTCTGTTCGTCGCGGTCCTGCACCGACGAGAGCTGCACCAGCAGCGACGCGACCTGCCGCTGATAGTCACCCGCCTTCGCGTACACCGGGGCGAGCGCGCGCGAGATGTCGCCCTGCCGCACCCCCTGAGACGCAAGCCGCTCCAGACCACCGACCACCGCGGCGCTGTCGTTCCCCTCGTCGAGCAGGTTCAAGTACAGCTTCACGGCCTCTTCACGGCGGTTGAGCCGCTCGGCGTAGAGCTGGGCGAGACGCGCGCGCCACTCCTGACGTTCGGCCGGAGAGTCTGCCAGCGCGAGCAGCCGCTCGGCGACGACCGCCACTTCTTCCCACAACCCCAGGTTCGCCGAAGCAGCGCCCAATTTTTTGAGCGTCTGCACGCTGTCGGGATCGAGCTCGAGGATCTTCCGGTACACGCCCGCCGCCGAAGCGGGATCGGCCGCGGAGGCCTCGAGCTTGCGCGCTTCGGCTTCCAGCTTCGAGCGCGGATCCTGCGGTTCTTCTGCGAGCGCCTTGCGCATCGCGGCCAGCGCCGTGGTGGCCTCGGGATCGTCGACGTGCCGCTTCTGCACCTCGAGCCAGGCCTCCTGCGCTTCCGCGGGGCGGCCGAGCGCCTGCAGCACCTTGCCCAGCGTCCTCCACAACGACCCCTGCGCCTCGGGCGGCGCGACCTGCGCTGAACGCCGCAGCGCCAACGCGAGCTGGGGCTGCGCGTCGGCGTTCTGGGCGGCCTCCACCAACGACGCGAGCAACGTGGTGCGCGCGGGGTCGAGCGGCAGCGCCAATGACAGCGCGTGGAACGACTTCTTGGGGTCGCCGCGGTCCTCACACAACAGCGCGACCAGCTCACACAACGAGACACGATCGGCGATGGGCCTCGGCGCCGAGGCCGCCAGCTCGAGCAAGGGCCAGAGCGCTTCGAGGTTGCCGTCGTCGGCGTAGAGCGCGACCAGGCGGTAGGCCACCTGCGCGTTGTTGGGGTCGGTGCGCTGCGCGGCTTCGACGTGACCGCGCGAGGCGTTGAGATCCTTGAGCAGCTTCTGGGTGAGGTCGGCGAGGTTGAGCCGCAGCGCCACCTGGGCGCTCTTGTCTTTGATGGTGACGAGGTGCCGCTCGAGCACCGCCATGCCTTCGGCCAGCTTGCCGACCGAGATCAGCGCTTCGCTGGCGAGCTCGGCGGCGTCGGGCCGCGCGGGATCGAGCTTGGCCGCTTCTTCGAACGCGTCGGCGGCGCCTTGCTGATCGTTCAGCTTCGAGAGCAAGACCTGACCAATCCGCAAATGCAGATCGACCTTCGCCTGCTTGTCGCGCGTATCGCCCGCGAGCTTCGAGAAGACGGTGAGGGCCACCCGCACGTCGCCCGCCTTGATGGCGACCTGCTCCAGCAGATCGAGCGCATCGGGCATCGCGGGCCAGAGCGCAAAACACCGCTCGATGGCTTCCTTCACCTTATCGACAGCCCCCGGCTCGTAGAATGCGTAGAGGCGCGCGACCTGCAACGACATGCGCGCGGCGACCCTTCGATCACGCTCCTCGAGTGACTGGCTCTTGAGCTGCTTGACCTTGTCGCGCCAGACGTACTCGAGCTTGGTGAGATCTTTCTGAACCGCGGCGGCGCGGGCGTTCTTCCCGTCGACGGCGAGCGCACGCACGAGCGCCTTGGTGGCAAGCCCGTGCTCTTGAGGGAAGCCGACCAACGACTCGGCGAAGCTGACGTACTCTTCGAGCAGCTCGCGATCACCCAGCGCTGCACGTTCACGTTCGAGCGAATCGAAGCCCGACGCGTGCCGGCCTTCTGCCAGCAAGAGCTTGCGCGCCTTCTGGTACGCCGCGCGTTCCTGCGGCACCGCGCGTGAAGCGAGCTGGTAGCAGAGCACCGCTCGATCACGCCGTTGGAGCTTGGTCTCGTAGAGCTCACCGGCCCGCAGATAAAGCGCCGCCGCGGCGGGCCCCGACTGCACGAGCGCCAGTCGCTCCAGCACTTCACCCAGCGCAGGCGCGTCGCTGCGGCCTTCGTAGATGCCGCGCAGACCCTCGAGGGCCTCGCGCGCATTGGGCGAGTAGATCAACGCGCGACGAAACAGCTCCTCCGCGCGGACCGGGTTCTTCAGCTTTTCTCGACAGAGATCGGCCGCGCGGCACAACAGGTGCGCGGCTTCTTCTGCCTTCGGGACCTCACGCGAGCGCGACTCGTACAGCTTGATGAGCTCGTCAACGCGGCCGGTCTTTTCGAGGCTGGCCTCAACCTCGCCAAACGGCTTTTCAGGAGTATTCGACATGTGGGAGCGGGCGGGAACTTAGCCCGCGCGCTCCCAGAAAGACGAGGATTTCAGGCGCTTGCGCCAGGAGTCGTGCCGTTCGCCGGCGCAGCCTCAGGGGGCGGCATCGACGCCGCATCTTCGGCCTCTTCCGCGACGGCCGCGGCCGACTTGGGCTTGGGCTCCGGCCGGGGCAGCGCCTTGACACGCTCTGCGTTGGTGGTGTCGCCCTGCTTGGTGAACAGCGCCTGCGCCTTGTCGAGCTGACCTGCAGCCTCGAGCAATTCCGCTGCCTTCTTGAGGTCGCCCATCGCCTCGAACACGAACGCTGCCTTGTCCTTGCGATCCGCCGCCAGGTACACCTCGGCCGCCTCTGGCAGCCGGCCCAGCAGCTCGAGCCAACGCGCACGCTGCACGGGGTTGTTCTCGGCTTCGGCCTTGGCCAGCTCCGCCTTCGCGAAGCCGTCGGCCTCGGAGGTCATCTTCAGCTTCTGCATGAAGTGAAACGCCTTGGGGCCCGGCAACGGCTTGAGGGTCTCGAGGGCTTCGGCCTTCTTGCCGCCGCTGACCTGCAGGGTGGCCGCACCGAGGCGATCGCCGCGCTCGATGAGCTTGACCACTTCGAGGTCACGAACGCGGTGAGCCGAACCCGCGTCACGCGCACGCTCGTACGCCTTGCGCGCCAGCGACAGCTTGCCCGCGCGCTCCCAGGCCAGACCCGCCTGGTCGAACTGCGTGGCACGTTCGTAGAGCTTGGCGATCGAGTCGAAGTCAGCGCGGGCGACGTGGAACTCCATCAGCTTCTCCCACGCTTCGGCGCGCTCCAGCGCTTCGATGATCTCTTCCGGCTTGAGCTTGGCCGACAGGCGGGTGAACGCCTCGTCGACCTTGCCCAGCGCGGCGTTGCGCAGCGCAGACTTGCTGTCACCACCGGCCTCGTAGAGGCGCAGCGCGTCGGCGAACGATTTGTTCTTCTCGTGAATGCGGGCCGCGTCACGCGTGCGGCCGGCCGTCTCGAGGGTCTTCACGTCGACCTGCCAGTCACCCGAAGAGACGAACGGAACGGGGCGTTCAGGGCGCGCCGGGCGGGCGGGACGATCGGTGCGTGCGCCACCGCGGTCGGGGCGGTCACCACCGCGGTCGGGGCGGTCGCCACGGCCGGCGGTGCGGGCACCACCGCGCTCAGGGCGGGCGCCACGCGCCGCTTCGGGAGCGCGCTCGACGTGAGCGGGCACCGCGAGGTCGGCTTCGGTGGGCTGACGGCCAGCGTTCTCGAAGGCCGTCTTCGCGCGATCCGCCTCGTTCATCGACGACCAGATGAGGCCGACGGTGAACTGGTTCTCGGTCCACGCAGCGATCTTGGGATCGACCGCGGGTGCAGCAGGCGCCGCGGGCGCGGCGGCTTCGACAGGGGCGGCAGCTTCGACAGGGGCTGCAGCTTCAGCGGGAGCAGCGTCACCTTCGGCGGGAGCGGCGGCCTCGACGGGCGTCTCCACCGGAGCCGCTTCGGCCATGGAAGCTTCGGCCGCAGGAGCTTCGGCGGCAGGCATCTCGGAAGGCGCCGGCTTGGGGAGGCGCTGCGCGCGCATGAGCGAGGTGATCAGCTTGCCGCGGGTACCGATGTCGAGCGCCTCGAGGTTCTTCAGGCGCAACGGCTTGACCGCCTTGAGGACCGCCGTGAGCGGCTCCCTCATCGCGATGACGTCAGACTTGGTGAGGGCCTTCTCGAGCGAGCTCAACTCGTTGACCACGCGGTACGAGCCGCTGTTGCCGCCGCCTTCGCGACGATCACCACGCCCGCCACCGGGGCCACCACGGCCGCCGCCCGGACCACCGCGACCGCCGCCGGGGCCGCCCTTGCCACCACGACCGCCCTCGCGAGCGTCATCGAAAGAAAACCCGTTGCCACTGCGACCCTGCCCGGGGCCCTTCGCGTTGTTGTCGACCGTCATGGTGCTCTCGCTCGTGAAAAGTGCATCGACCGGCGTAAGTGCCAGTCGCGAGAGGTTGCCTTGTCAGGTGACAGCACGCCCCGTCAAGGGCCGGTTTACCGGGTGACGCTCAGAAGGCGTACTTCACGGTAGGCATAACGGAGAAGCCTACCGACTGGGTCAGCGCCATGAAGTTGAAGTTGGCTTCCACGCCGATCACGAAGTGACGCAGGCGGGTGAAGTACTCGATGCCGGCGCCGCCAGAGATCATCACGTCGAGCCTGGGGAGCAGCGATTGCGGGCTGTAAAACACCACGCCGCCCGCTGCCCGCACGTAGATCCAGGTGCGCTGCACATCTTGCGAATCGGCGAGGCCGACCAGACGAATCTTCGCGGCGACACCCGGCGTGATCGCGCCGAAGTCGCCCGACGCCGCGCCCGTGGTGCTCAGGCCGGTGTAATCGCTGAGCATGCGGTTCGACGACGCCAGCAAGAAGATGCTCGGCGAGACGCGGTCTCCAATGTCCACGCCCATGTCCAGGCCGATGGCCTGACCGGGGGAAAAATACGTGCGGCCGCCCGCAAGTGTCGGCGGGTTGATCACGCCGAAGAAGCCGCCGCGGCCCTCGAAGAAGAAGCCGCGCTCGATCTCGTTGTACTTGAGCGCTTTCTTGTCCTCGAGCCTGGGCGCGGCTGACTGCGCCAACGCGAACGAGGAGGCCAACGCGACGATCACACCCAGCGAGGAGAAGCGCTTCATGCGGGCTGCACCCTAACCCAGCGAATGGGCGGTGAGGAAAAAACCACTTTGCCGTCTTCCTCCGTTCTCGCTTTCGCCAGAAAGAAATGGAGGGAGAGACGGCAAACAAAAACCCCCGCCTCCGTGAGGAAGCGGGGGCCGAAACTCAAAAACCGACCGTTACCCGCCTTGGCCGCCGGACTGCGCGAAGATGAACGGGTACGTCACGATCACGACGCCTCCGCCCTTCGGCTTGGGGAACATCCAGGTGCGAACGCGGCCAGCGACACAGGCTTCGAGTTCCGCATTACCGACGGTGGTCTGGGCGACCGACGACGTCGACACCGAGCCCGAGGGCGAGATGATGAACTTGATCGCCACCTTGCCATTGAGCTTGGGGAACCGGTTCAGCTGGCTCTCATAGCAGTAGCGAATCTGGCCGCGGTTGGCGTGAATGACCTTGCGGATGAGTTCCTTGTCGAGCGAACCCAAGACCATCGGCTCAGACGAAGTGATGCCGATGTCGACGTCTTTTTTGCCACCGAGCACGCCGACACCAGAACCGTAACCGCCGGTGCCGCCGCCACGCCCCTTGGTGCCGATGCCGCCGATGCCGACGGTGTCACCGACGCCGCCACCGCCTGAACCCGAGCCACGAAGACCCAGGCCGCCGAAACCACCCGCGTCACCAGCCGCCGCGCCGAACATGTTGCCCATGGCGCTCTTGAGCTCACCACCCAGACCCTGGTGGCCGAAGATGGTCGAGATGCCGCCGCCCGTGCCGCCGAACACCTTGGCCACGAGGAGGCGCGCCTGATCCTTGTTGTTCGGGTCGCCCTTGGGGGCCGCGTGTGCAGAACGCTTGGGCGCTTCCTTCTTGCCCATCTGCCCTTCGTTGTCCTTGTGCTTCTGGGCGACTTCTCCGGAATCTTTTTTCTTCTCGAACTTCTGAAGAATGGGGTTCTTCTCGGGGGGCTTGATGAGCAGCTTGGCGATGCGCGCCGAGTTGGAGTTGAGCTCATCGTCGAACGCTTCGCCCTCTGCGTTCAGGTTCGCCGCGCTGATCACGAAGAGCGCCGCGAGGAAGAACATCAGCAGAAAGATGTTGAGCACGGTGAAGTCGACCGACTCGGCGAAAGGCACGAAGACCGCCTTGGGCTGAGGCTGGAAGAACACCTCGACCACGATGCCGCCGAGGTCGATCCACGCGAAGTCTTCATGCTGGAGCGTGAGCACGAGGCCATCACCGTCAGCGGTGGCGATGTTCTTCTTCTTCGCCTCGTCCAGCGTCATCGTCTCATCGCCGAACTTGCGCTGCAGCTCACCGTTCATCTTCGAGGTAAAACGCAGGCTCGCGCCGGCTTTGCCGAAACGAACGAGCTCGAACGTGGGCGCGCCGAACTTCGAGTCGCCCATGTTGAAATGAGACTTCGCGGTGGTGCCGATGGTGAAGGTGCGCTCGACGTCGGGGTGGAGGAAGAAGTCGCCCACCATCTGGTCACCCCAGAGGAAGCGGAGCTCGACACCCAGCGGGCCACTGCCCTTGCGGCGGCGGGGGCGCGAACGCACCGAGGCGCCCGTCGCTTCGTCTTGCACGGCAGCCAGAGGAGGAGGCGGCGGCTGGCGGGCGACCGGCGGAGCCTGCACCGGCACCTGCTGAACCACGGCAGCCTGAACTGAAACCGGCGCGACCATTGGAGCCGCGGCAGCCACCGAGGGAGCACCGTTGGGCGCGATCGACGGCGCGGCACCGGCCGCCTCGACCTTGATGGTGGTGTTGCCGACCTTCACCTCGTCGCCGAACTGGAGAGCGCCCTTGTTGACGCGCTTGCCATTGACGAAGGTGCCTTCGACGCTGCCCATGTCGATGATCGACAGGCTGCCGTCGGGGGCAACTTCGATCACGGAGTGAATGCGCGAGACCTTCTCGTCATCCAGGCAGAGGTGAGCGGAGGACAGGCGACCGATCTTGATGATGTCGCGGTCGTAATCTTTCGCGACGACCAGCTCGTCGCCTTTAAAAACCTTCAATGTCAGTGGAACAGCCACGAGGGGCCTCCGGGGAAAAAGGGCGTCACGCGGTCAGACAGCCGGCCTCACGCCGGGTTCCCGACCTCAAAAGTTCAGAGCTCGCCGACGGACTGCATGACCTTGTCTTTGAACTCTTCGCGAATCTTGATCAGGTTCGAGTGCTTCACCTTCTTGCGGGCCTCGACGTACTCGCCGTCGGGCTTCGTCAAGTCACCTTCGATGGTGTCGTCCTCGAACGAGTACTCAGTCTGCTTCTTGTACGTGACGCCTGCGCCGCCCTTGTCCTGAGCGAATGCGGGCAGTGCAAATGACAACGCGATCGTCAAACTCAGTGCCTTCATCATGAATCCTCCGGCAAAGCCTTTTGGCCCGGTGCGTTGGGCGAACCACAGAATGCTACCACTCCACGCCCAACCGCAAATCCCAAGCTTCAGTTGGTCAGGTCTTACACTGTAAGAAAGGTGTCACATTTCGTGCACACTCGCAGCGGGCTCGAAGCCACGGCATCCGCGCAGCGTAACGTCTCAGCCCTCGACGAGGCGAGCGAATGCCGGCCGCAAAATCTGGCGGCTCGACCTGACCCGAAGCGCATGCACAGAGACCGCCGCGAGCGCGAAGCCTCGCGCGATTGCACGCCGTAGCTCTTCAAAGAGGCGCTCATCGGAACTCATGTGCCATTTCAGTCACCCGCCTCGCGCGGGTTGGGACACCGACGGTCAATTGCGGAGCCCGCACTCGCGGAGGATTTCCTGGGTCTGCTGACCAAGCGTCGGCGGCGGCACGATCGGCACGTCGCCAAAACGCAGCGGCGTTCGCAGCCAGATCGCCTCGCCCTCCTTCGCGAACAACCCACGCGCCTGCAATTGCGGATCGTTCAGGATGTCGTCCCCTTCCAGCACCGGCTCCACGCAGAGATCGAGCGGCTTGAAGAGCGCCGCCCATTCAGCCTGATTGCGCGACGCGAAGATTCGCTCCAGCTCAGAACGGACCTTCTTGCCACCCTCCCCCACGTCGTACGCGCCTTCGAGCAGGTCCGGCCGGTCGACCGCCGCGCACACGCCCGCGAAGAACTTGGGCTCGAGCGATCCCACCGCGAGGTACCGATCGTCTTTCGTCTTGTAGAGGCCGTAGCAGGCGAAGCCGCCGTTGAGCGCCTCACGACCCCGCGCGAGGGGCGTGCCTTCAGCGCCCATCAACAACCGCGCTGCCAGGTGCATGTGCAAGAACGCCATCGAACCATCGGTCATCGACACGTCGACGAAGCGGCCTTTGCCCGTCGAGTGACGTTCATGCAGCGCCGCCAGAATGCCGACGATCGCGAACAGGCTGCCTCCGCCGATGTCTGCCATCTGCACGCCGGGCATCGCAGGAGCGCCACCGTCGAGGCCGCCGTACGCGAGCGCTCCGGACCTTGCGATGTAGTTGAGATCGTGCCCCGCCTTGAGGCGATCGGGCCCCGTGTTTCCGTACCCGCTGATGGAGCAGAAAATGAGTCGCGGGTTCTCTTTCGAGAGCACCTCGAAGCCGACGCCGAGTCGATCGAGCACGCCGGGGCGAAAGCTTTCCACCAACACGTCGTAGTGCTTCACCAGGCCCTTGAGCGTGGCCACACCTGCGGGTGATTTCAAATCGACCCCGATCGACCGTTTGTTCCGGTTGAGACCCAGGAACAGCGCCGAGGTGTCGTTCTTCATCGGAGGCGAGTGACGGGTGTAGTCGCCAGAGCCGGGCTCCTCGAGCTTGTCGACCTGAGCGCCCAGATCCGCGAGCACCAGCGTCGCGTACGGCCCCGGAAGCAGCCGCGAGAGATCGAGCACCTTCAGACCTGCGAGCGGAAGCGACACGTGTGACCTCCAATGAAAACGGCGCCCTCCCCTGTTCGGGAATGAGCGCCGGTGCGACCCACGCGAACGTGAATCTTCAGCCCAGCAGCTTCGCGAGCTTCATCGCCAGGCCCATGTCCATCGGCTTGAACTTCAGCTTGCCGGTCATGGCCGCGGTCTGCGCGGACAGCTGCTTGCTGATGATCTTCTCGAAGTCGGCCGCGGCCGCGGTGATCGTCATCTTCGACTCGCCATTCGTGCCGCTGGTGACCCAGCTTTCCGACTTGGTGCAGTCGAGGGTCCACGCGCCGCCACCGTCGCCGGTGATGTTGAAGTGAATGACGGCGTTGATGTCTTTGCCGATCTCCGGCTTCGCCGTGAGGCGGCTTGGAATCTCGGTCTCCAGAATGTCCTTCACTGCCATGGTTGCCTCGCTTGAGAAATGAACTGCGTTGACTTGAAAATCAACCGGCGCGGACCGTAATGACGCGGTCGTCCCCGGTCAAGGTATGGCGGCTTCCTTGCCCAACAGCTCTGCAAAATCTCCGATGGGCATCGCCTTGAGTTCTTCACCACCGTGACGGCGGGGCGAAACGGTGCCCGCTTCCATGTCGCGATCACCGATCACGAGAATGAAGGGCACCTTGCGCATCTCGGCTTCGCGGATCTTCTTCTGCATCGACACGCCGCGATCGTCGAACTCGATCTTGAAGCCCTTCGCGTTGAGCTCGGCTTCGAGCTTCTTGCCGTAGGCGTCCTGGCGATCCGTCACGTTGACGATCACCGCCTGCGTCGGCGAGAGCCACGTGGGGAACACGCCTGCGAAGTGTTCGATCAAGATGGCGATGAAGCGCTCGAAGCTGCCGAAGATCGCGCGGTGCAGCACCACGGGGCGGTGCTCTTTATTGTCATCGCCCACGTACGTGAGGTCGAACCGTTCGGCGGCGATGTAGTCGAGCTGCATCGTGCCCAGCTGCCACTTGCGGCCGATGCTGTCGGACACCACGAAGTCGATCTTCGGGCCGTAGAAAGCGCCGTCGCCGGGCTTGAGCTCGTAGTCGACCTTCAACTGCTCGAGACACGACTTGAGCGCACCCTCAGCGCGATCCCACAGCTCGTCTGAGCCGAGCTTCTTCTCGGGCCGCGTGGAGAGCTTCGCTTCGTATTTCAACCCCACCGCGGCGTACACGCGGTCGAGCAGCTTCACGAAGCGGCTGACCTCGTCGGCGATCTGATCTTCGCGCGCGTAGATGTGACCATCGTCTTGCGCGAACTGGCGCACGCGCGTCAGACCGCCCAGCGCGCCGGCCGCCTCGTTGCGGTGGAGCACGTCTTGCGAATGAAGGCGAAGCGGCAGCTCGCGGTAGCTGTGTTTGCCAAAGCCGTAGAAGACGTGGTGCGAGGGGCAGTTCATCGGCTTGACGCCGAAGTCGAGCTCGGACGTGTCGCTGTCCTGCACCAGGAACATGTTCTCCTTGTACTTGTCCCAGTGGCCGCTTTTCATCCACAGCTGCTTGTTGAAGAGCAGCGGCGTCTTGATCTCGACGTAACCGTCTTCGCGCGTGAGCTTGCGCATCCAGTCCGACAGCGTCTGGTAGAGCGCCGTGCCCTTGGGCGTCCAAAAGGCGGCGCCGGGCGCGACGGGGTGAAAGTGAAAGAGATCGAGCTCACGGCCCAGGCGGCGATGATCGCGCTTGGCCGCTTCTTCGCGCTGCTTGTTCCACGCCTCGAGCGCCTTCTTGTC
>JAYTAT010000798.1:0-1050 GCA_043737315.1 Archangium sp. | reverse complement strand
GCGCGTTCCACTTCGCCACCGACGGGCGCGCCCAGTTCGCCTCGGCGTAGGCCTTCAACTTCGGAGGCAGCGTGGTGCCGTTCAAGTTGAGCCGCTGCAACATCACCGCGAGCTCTGCATCGGCGATGCACCACTGCGCGAACAGGGTCGGCCGGCCGTGCGCGAGCAGCGGCTCGACCGCTTCCACCAGTTTCTTCATGGCCTCGAGGGCGTCGGCGCTGAGCTGCGTGGTGGCGCGCGCAAAGTAGAGGGTCGAGGTGGGGCGCTCCTGCCGAATGGGCATGAAGTCGGTGCGCAGCCACAGCTGCACCTCGCGGCACATCGCGCGCTCCTCGAGGTTCTCCGGGAACAGGCGCGGGTGTTTGGGGAACGGGAAGGACTCGGCGAGGTACTCGATGATGGCCATCGACTCGGCCAGCCAGAAGTCGCCCCGGCGCAGTGCGGGAATCTTGCGGGTGCGCGCGCCGTACCCGGGCTCAAAGGTCTCTTTCGCCGAGAGCCGCTTGGTCGCCAGCTCGTAGGGCAGCTGCTTCTCTTCGAGCGCGACGAAGACCGCCAGCGCCCAGGGGCTCTCGTAGTTCGCGTCGACGTACAGGGTCAGTTCACTCATCTTCATTCCTTTTCGATGTCGCGGTCCCAGAGCTGCGCGTGCTCTCCGAAGGCCGCCAGCTTGAGCCGTTGCGTGAGGGCGTGCGCGATGGCCACCGAGCGGTGTTTGCCGCCGGTGCAGCCGATCGCCACGGTGAGGTAACTCTTTCCTTCGCGTTGGTACCGCGGCACCAGGAACTCGAGCATCTCGTAGGTCTTGTCGAGGAACACCGCCGAGTCGGGGCGATCGAGCACGAAGGCCGCCACGTTCGGCTCGCGGCCCGTGAAGGCCTTGAGCTCGGGCACGAAGAAGGGGTTGGGCAAGAAGCGCACGTCGAGCACCATGTCGGCGTTGCTGGGCACGCCGTACTTGAAGCCGAACGACATCACGCTGAGCGAGAGCTGGGTGTGCGAGGTGTTCCCAAACCGCGCCATCACCTGCCGCCGCAGCTCGTGCACGGT
>JAYTAT010000797.1:0-3003 GCA_043737315.1 Archangium sp. | reverse complement strand
AGATCGCGGCAGGTCAGTGGGAGCTGCGGCGCGTGCTGGGCGGCGCGCAAGTGAGCTTCCCAATCTCTTCAGGAACGTGGGCCGTGAGCGCGATCGGTCGCGGAGGCGCAGAGTCACAAGGCGTCAAAGTCGTCATCCCCTGAAGCAACCAGGTTCTTCTCCTTCAACGCCATCCCGAAGACGCTGGAGTCGCCGTTCAGGCCGCGCCGCACGACTCGCGTGGGTGAGCTTCGATGGCGCCTCAGCTCGCATCGCGAGGCGAAGGAACTATGGATTGAACGTGCCGCGCACCAGGGGCCCGTCGAACGTCTTCGTGCCGGTGTCGACGTAGAAGTGATCACCCGACAGCGTGACGGTCAGCTTGTGCCGCCGCTCTTCCAACGCCGCCAGCTCACGCAGGAACGTGTTGTCGAGGGCCGCGAACTCCGCCTTCGCCAGCCGGTTCAACTTCGCTGCAGCGCCTTCAGCAAGGAACGCCGTCTGGCGCTCTTCACTCTCGAACAGCACGTTCACTTTGCCGTTCGCGTTCTGATCCACCGCCTTCTGGATCTTCGCGGGATCGCCTTTGCCCACCCGCACCCAGCGCACCACCACGTTGGTGTAGTCGCGCGTCTCCAGATCCGGCGCGTCGGGATCACCCAGGCCCGGGCCGAACGCGAGGCGCTCTTCCCAAAGCCAGCAGTAGGCCATCACCTTGAGCCAAGCGCGCTCCATCAACTCGGAAGGATGACGCGCGAGCTTGAACGAGAGCTGCTGCTCGACCTTGCGATCGACGTTCGAGAGAGCGATCTGAAAGTCGTAGAGGATTGCGGTGAGTGCCATGAACGAAAAACCTCAACGGCCGTGGCCGCGTTTCTGAAGCTCCAGCTTCGCGATCAGGCCCTTGTGCACTTCATCGGGGCCGTCGGCCAGCCGCAACGCACGTGCCTGCGCGAAGAAGCCGGTGAGCAGGGTGTCTTGCGAGAGGCCGGCGCCGCCGTGAATCTGAATCGCGTCATCGACCACCTTCTGCAGCATCGACGGCGCGACCACCTTGATCGCCGCGATCTCCGTCATCGCCCCGAGCGCGCCCAGCTCATCGAGCTTCCACGCCGCGTGCAGCGTGAGCAGGCGGGCCTGGTCGATCGCCACCCGGGCCTCCGCGATGCGCTCGCGGTTGCCGCCTAAGTTGACCAGCGGCTTGCCGAAGGCGGTGCGCTGAGCACCCCTGTCGATCATCAGCTCGAGAGACTTCTCTGCAGCGCCGATGCATCGCATGCAGTGATGAATGCGCCCCGGCCCCAGCCGCCCCTGGGCGATCTCGAAACCGCGACCGGGCCCCGCGATGACGCTGTCGAGGGGCAGGCGCACGTTGGTGAACTGCACCTCGCCGTGGCCGTGCGGCGCGTCGTAGTCGCCGAACACCTTGAGCATGCGCGTGACCTTCACGCCCGGCGTGTCGAGCGGCACCAGCACCATCGAGTGTTGTGCGTGGCGATTGCCACTCGCGTCGGCGGTGCGCGCCATGAAGATGGCCACCTTCGCCCGGGGATCGCCGAGCCCAGACGTCCACCACTTGGTGCCGTCGAGCACGACTTCAGGGCCGTCGACGATCGCGGTCGCCTGCATGTTGGTCGCGTCTGACGAGGCAACCTCAGGCTCGGTCATGCAGAACACCGAGCGGATTTCACCGGCGAGCAGCGGCTCGAGCCAGCGCTTCTTCTGCGCGTCGGAGCCGTAACGGTAGAGCACCTCCATGTTGCCGGTGTCGGGCGCGTTGCAGTTGAAGATCTCCGGCGCGAGCAGGCTGCGGCCCGTGGCTTCGGCGATGGGTGCGTATTCCAGCGTGCTCAACCCCGCGCCCAGCTTCTCGTCAGGGAGAAACAGGTTCCACAGACCCGCCGCGCGCGCCTTTGCCTTCAGCGTCTCCACCAGCGGGTGAACGCGCCAACGGGTCCAATCGCCGTCGGGGTTGGTCTGGTGCACCTCGTGCCAGTACTTTGTTTCAACCGGCTCGATGTGATCGGCCATGAAGCGCTGAACGCGCTCGAGGTACTCGCGGCTGCGTGCGCTGGATTCGAAATTCATATCAGCGCGACGGCGTCGCCAACAGCACGGGTCGTGAGTTCATGAGCGCGCTTATGCCACGCCCGATTTGACGTGCGTATCAATCCAATCCTGCACGGCGAGCCCGGTGCCCATTGGCCACGCACGCAACTTCTCTTTGGGGATCAATTTATAGGCCGAGAGCTCCTGCTCGTTGAGCGTGATGGTGCCGGAAGTGCGCACGTGGAAGGCGATGATCAACTCGTTGCGCACTTCGAACGGGTACACGCCGACCAGCGAGACCACTTCGCCGTCGAGGCCGACTTCTTCTTTCACTTCGCGCAGCACGCCTTCTTGCGGGGTTTCAGCGGTCTCGAGGAAGCCGGTGACGAGCGCGAACATCTTCTCCGGCCAGTTCTTGCCGCGCGCCAGAAGCATCTGGCCTTCGTGCTCGATGATCGCCGCCACCACCGGCGTGGGGTTGCCCCAGTACACGTAGCCGCACCCCGCAGAGTCGCACAGCGTGCGCTCTTTGCCGTGGTGCTCGCGGGTCACCAGCGGGGTCCCACAGCGGGGACAGAACTTGAATTCGTCGGCCATGCGCGTGACATAACGCAGCCTGATGTTTCCGCGCGCCGTGCTGTTCGACATGGATGGTGTCCTCGTGAAGAGCGAGGAGGTGTGGTTCAAGGTCTGCGAAGCGGCGGGCGTGAAGTTTCGCGGCCGTGCGCTCAGCCGCGACGAGTTTTTTCCCACCTTCGGTCAGGGCACCGCTGCAGACATTCCGGTGTTCGGGTTCAAGTGCACGGTCGCGGAGTTGGATGCGTTTTATCAAAGCGAGTTCGTCAAGCACCTGGATGCGATGTGGGTCAATCCAGAGGCGCGGCCGCTTCTGGATTTGCTCGCAGCGAAGGGTGTGAAGCTCGCGCTGGTGACGAACACAGTGGGTCCGCTGGCCAACGAGATTCTTTCGCGCGC
>JAYTAT010000796.1:0-1051 GCA_043737315.1 Archangium sp. | reverse complement strand
GTGGCCCAGACTCTTCCCGAAGTGCGATTGCGACGGGCCTCCCGCGGGCAGCCATGCCTGCGGCGACCGCGAGCCCGGCCATCAGCCCGAAGATGAGGGCGCTGGCGATGTCGATGCTCTCCGTCCACGACTGAGGCCAAAGCACCGCCTTGACGCCCGCGGGAAAGTCGAACACCCGGGTGGACAGCGGGGCCGCGCGCCAGGTCTTGATGGTCGACATCAGCGCCGAGGCCGCCAGCGAAGTGGCCGTGAAGCCGAAGGCCGCCAACGATCCCCAGCCCCACAACGAGCGTGCGCCCCACGGCGCTCCTTGTGGCAACGGCTCGACCTCTTCGCCAGACACTTCCTTCGGCTCTTCACCCCACGGCACGAAACGCCGCAGCATGAGCATGCCGGGAATGCCGAAGACCATGGTGAGCAGAAAGAAGTCGCGCCAGCCCAGTGCGTCGGCCATCACGCCCGCGGGCGGCCCCACGAACGTGCGCGCGAGCCCCACCAGGCTCGAGAAGAACGCGTACTGGGTGGCAGAGAACCGTTTGTCCGTCAGGCGCAGCAGCAACACCCCGAACGCGCCCCAGCCCATGCCGCCGGTCATCGTCTCGACGAAGATGGCGAATTGCAGCGGCAGGTTCACGCTCGCGTCGAGAAACGGAATCGCCACGGCCCCCGTGCTGGGGCTGATCATCGCCACCATCGCGTAGCCGCTGTTCGAGACGATCTGCAGCACGCCGCAGATCCACAACGCGCGGCCCAACCCCCAGCGGCCGGCCATCATGCCGCCCAGAATGGTGCCCAGCAACGTGCCCGCGATGCCCACGCCTCCGCGCACCACGCCGACGTCGAAAGCAGAGAAGCCCTGCTTGAGCAGGAAGGGGCTCACCAACGCGCCGGCGATCGAGTCGGCCAGGCGGTAGAGCAGCACGAACGCGGTGATCTCCAGCGCGCGCGGGCGGCCGAGGAAACCGACGAAGGGTAGCCAGAGTGCTTCTTTGAGTGTCTGCGGCCGCGCGATGGTGCCAGCGGGCTCGGGCGCGAAGACGGTCACCGGCAA
>JAYTAT010000795.1:0-1052 GCA_043737315.1 Archangium sp. | reverse complement strand
TGACCATCACCGCGAGCGGCGCCCTCGACGGCCCGCCGCTTCTCCGCTCGGGGGCAAGACCCGGCGACGCCCTCTACGTCTCCGGCCCTCTGGGAAACGCAGCCGCCGGCCTCGAAGGAATCAACCCGCTCACGCCCGCCCAGCGCCGCCCCACGCCGCACCTCGCGTTTGGCCAACGCGCACGCCGTCTGTGCTCTGCCGCGATCGACGTGTCCGACGGGTTGGCGCAAGACCTCTCTCACCTCTGCCGCGCTTCGGGCGTGGCCGCAGAGCTCGAGTCCGACGCCATTCCCCTGAGCGACGCGCTGCTCGCCTTCGCCGGCTCGCGAGACGCGGCGCTGCCCTACGCATTGACCGGCGGTGAAGACTACGTGCTGCTGGTCGCCGTACGCAGGCCGCGCGCCTTCGAAGCAGCGATGGCCCGAGCGGGCTTCGCGGTGGAGCACATCGGCTGGCTTCGTTCAGGCGCAGGCATCAAGCTCGACGGTGTCCCGATGCGAGGACGACTGGGGTTCAAGCACCGATGAAGCCGTTGCACTTTCGCCTGGCTGCCGCCGCCTTGTGGTGCGCGCTCATCTTCATTGCGGTCTTCACCGCACCGCCCGGATCACCCGACACGGGCGAGCTCATCACCCGAATGGTCACGGGCAAGCTCGAGGGCGTGAACCTCTCGTTGTTCGCGCTCTTCAACTTGATGGGCGTCTGGCCCGCTGCGATGGCCGTGGCGCTGCGAGGTGACGCGCCGTGGTGGAAGTGGCCCTTCATCGCGCTGAGCTTCGGCGTGGGCGCGTTCGCGTTGTTGCCCTACTTCGTCCTGAGGCCCTGGTTGGTACGGCCCGCGAAGGACACCTCGATCATCGCGCGCCTGCTCTCGAGCGTCTGGGTTCGGCGATCGCTGATGCTGGCGGTGCTCTGCTTCGGCACTCTCTTTTTTCTCGGAGGCCTCGAAGAATTCGCGCGCCTGTTCCGCACGCAGCAGTTCCCCTACGTGATGTCGTTCGACTTCGCAGCGTTCTGCGGAGCGGCCGCCTTGCTGACCATTGAACGTCAGC
>JAYTAT010000794.1:0-3008 GCA_043737315.1 Archangium sp. | reverse complement strand
TGCCGGCGGGTGTCGGCGCGATGTCGGCCGTGCTGGGGCTGTCTCCTGAAAAAGTCGCTGAGCTCTGCGCGGAAGCGGCTCAGGGTGAAGTGGTCAGCTGCGCCAACTTCAATGATCCTTCGCAGACGGTGATCGCCGGCCACGTGAAGGCCGTCGAGCGCGCCGGCGAGCTGATGAAGGCCGCTGGCGCCAAGCGCGTGTTGCCGCTCCCGGTCAGTGCGCCGTTTCATTGCGCGTTGATGCAGCCGGTGGTGCCGCGGCTCTCAGAGGTGCTGACCGCCTTCAAGAACCCCCTCGTTCCGGTGGTGAGCAACGTCGAGGCCGCTCCGAATGGTGAGGGCGCGCGGGTCAATGAGCTGCTCCTGCGCCAGGTCACGGGCTCGGTGCGGTGGGTCGAAAGTGTGCAGGCCATGGAAAAGGCCGGCGTCACGCGGATGATCGAGCTGGGTCCCGGCAAGGTGTTGTGTGGCCTGGTCAAGCGCATCTCCAAGTCGATCGAGTGTTTGAACGTCGAAGATCCCGCCAGCCTCGACAAGACGCTGGCCGCGCTCGGGAGCGCCTGATGCAAGACTTCTTGAACAAGGTTGCGTTGGTCACGGGCGGTTCACGTGGCATCGGCCGGGCCATTTCAATCGAGCTGGCAAGGCGTGGCGCCAACGTGGTGCTCAGCTACGCGGGCAACGAAGCAGCCGCGGCCCAGACGGTGAAGGCGATCGTCGATGCGGGTGGCAAGGCGAAGGCGATTCGTTTTGACGTGGCTGACTCTGAGGCGTGCAGCGCAGCGGTCGACGGCGTGGTCAAAGAGATGGGCCGCCTCGACGTGCTGGTGAACAACGCCGGCGTGGCCATCGACGGCCTGCTGATGCGTTTCAAAGACGACGACTGGGACAAGACGCTCGACACCAACCTGAAGGGCGCCTTCATGCTGATGCGCGCCGTGTCGCGCCCCATGATGAAGCAGAAGGGCGGGGCTATCGTGAACGTCTCGTCGATCGTGGGCGAGATGGGCAACGCGGGCCAGGCGGCTTATTCGGCCTCGAAAGCGGGCCTGCTCGGGCTGACCAAGTCGATCGCGCGAGAGCTCGCCAGCCGCAACATCCGGGTCAACGCAGTCACCCCCGGCTTCATCACCACTGACATGACCTCGGCGCTGTCGCCCGAGCTCAAAGAAAAGATGTCAGCTACGATTCCATTGTCTCGCATCGGGAACGCGGAAGAAGTCGCCGCAGCCGTGGCGTTCCTCGCATCCGATGCCGCCTCGTACATCACGGGCGAAGTTCTGAAGGTCAACGGCGGCATGTACATGTAGTTTTTTTCGGCCGTGCCCTGTGGTACGCGCCAACCGAAATTCACACCCCGGCAACACCACACCAGAAGGAAATTCTTCAAATGACGGCCACCAACATCGAAGCCAAGGTCAAGTCGATCATCGCCGATCAGCTCGGCGTGTCGGAAGACGAGATCAAGATGGAATCTTCGTTCATCGAGGACCTCGGCGCCGACTCCCTGGACATCGTCGAGCTCGTGATGGCGATGGAAGAGGAGTTCGAGATCGAGATCCCCGACGAGGAGGCCGAGAACATCAAGGCCGTCGGTGACGCCATCAACTACATCAACACCCACAAGAAGTAAGGGTGTCGAACTGCTGAAGCGTCAAATCGCCCGGGGAGAACCCGGGCGAGTCGTTTCAAGGCGCCCTTTTCTTTCACCTCCCTGGAGGCTGCGATGAATGCTCCACGTCGCGTCGTGATCACTGGTACCGGTCTTCTCTCTGCGCTCGGCACGGGCACTGAAAAGAATTGGCAGGCGCTCCTGGCTGGAAAGTCGGGCATCGCCCGCATCACCAAGTTTGCCCCCAGCAAGCTCAAGGTGAACATCGCAGGCGAGCTGAAGGACTTCGTCCCGACGGATTTCCTGGATCACAAAGAAGCCCGCCGGATGGACCCCTTCTGTCAGTACGCGCTCGCCGCGGCCGAGATGGCCATGAAGGAGAGCGGCATGCCGATCGGGCTGGAGAAGCCCAACGGCTACGACCCTGAGCAGGTGGGGGTGATCGTCGGCTCGGGCATCGGTGGCCTGCTGGCCTTCGAAGAGGGGCACGCCGGGGCGGTGACGAAGGGCTTCGATCGCATGTCGCCTTTCTTCATCCTCAAGATGATCTCGAACATGGCGCCAGGGCGAATCTCGATGCGCTTCAACTGCAAGGGCGCCAACTGGGGCCCGGTGTCGGCGTGCAGCACGTCGGCGCACGCGATCGGCGAGGCCTTCCGGCAGATCAAGTGGGGCGAGCTCGACGCGGCGATCGCCGGGGGAGCAGAAGCGGCCATCACCCAGATGGGCATCGGTGGCTTCGAGGCCATGCGCGCGTTGTCAGAGCGCATCGACGACCCCACCACCGCGAGCCGGCCGTTCAATAAGGACCGCGACGGTTTCGTGATGGGCGAAGGCGCGGGCATCGTGACCCTCGAGGAATACGAGTCGGCCAAACGGCGCGGCGCGAACATCATCGCGGAGATCACCGGCTACGCGGCCAACAGCGACGCGCACCACGAGACGGCGCCGGCCCCCGAGCACGAAGGCGCACAGCGCTGCATGCGCGCGGCCCTCAAGTCGGCGAACCTGAAGGTCGAAGACATCGGCTACATCAACGCGCACGGCACCTCGACGCCCTTCAACGACCTGCACGAGAGCAAGGCCATCAAGCGCGTCTTCGGCGAACACGCGAAGAAGGTGATGGTGTCGTCGACCAAGTCGATGATGGGCCACATGCTGGGCGCGTCGGGCGGGGCTGAGGCCATCATCACCGCGCTGGTCATCAAGCGTGGCGCGATCCCCCCGACCATCAACCTGCACAACCCCGACCCCGAGTGTGATCTCGACTACGTGCCCAACAAGGCGCGTGAGGTTCGGGTCGATGCGGCGATGTCGAACTCGTTCGGCTTCGGTGGAACCAACGCGGTGTTGGTGCTCCAGCGCTGCACGTGAGGCGCGGTCTGGTGGTGCGGGGC
>JAYTAT010000793.1:0-7446 GCA_043737315.1 Archangium sp. | reverse complement strand
GGGCGAGGGCTGCGGCCAGCGTCGACTTTCCGACGCCTCCTTTGCCAGTCACCACGAGGAGTCGTTTGTCAGACAGTTCTTCGACCACGGCGAAAGTCACATTGACATGGTGCAGCGTGGAACGCAGCATCCTCCGCCATGTTGAAAGACAACCCGATGATGAAGAAGCTCGTGGCGACCGGTGAGGAGCGCATCGGCAAGTTGGTTCAGCAGATCATGTCGAACGAGAAGTTCGTCTCGGGCGTTCAGACCATCGTCTCCCGGGGCCTCTCGGCCAAGGGCTCCCTCGACAAGAGCATTCGCAGCGCGCTTTCGGCGATGAACCTGCCTTCCACCGGTGACCTCGAGACGCTGCGCGAGAAGATCGACGAGGTCGAGAAGCTGCTCGGCACCCTCGAGGGCAAGATCGACCAGCTCGTCGACACCAAGAAGAAGTGAAGCCAGAAAGCCGGTCTCATCGAGGCAATACGTAGTGGCTCGCCGCATCGCCTTCATCAACGAGAAGGGCGGGGTGGGTAAGACCACGCTCGCCGTGAACGTGGCTGCCTTCTTCGCGCAGAAGCGGCGGCAGCGGGTGCTCCTGGTCGATCTCGATACGCAGGGTCACGCCGCCAAGACGCTGGGTGTCGACGTGCGCTCGGGTGGCCTGACCGTGTTCGACCTGCTCACCAACCCGGCCATCGAGTTGGCGCAGGTGACGCGGGCAACCGCCGTGGAAAACCTGTGGCTGGTGCCCTCGTGGAAGGAGATGGCCGAGTTCCCCACGCGCGCCGGCAGCGATCCCGAGCGCGCGAAGATTCTCGCGCGGGTGCTGGCGCCGGCTGACGAGCGCTACGACGTGATCATCTTCGACGCGCCACCGTCTTTTGGCCTGGTCACCACCAACGTCTTGCTGGCGGCCGAAGAGATCGTCATTCCCGTCGCCACGACCTACCTGGCCCTCGACGGCTGCGCAGAGATGGTGGCCACGGTGGAACGCGTCGCCCAGGAGTACGGGCACACGAAGCTGCGGGTCACTCAGATCATCCCCACCCTGCATCGCAAGACGCAGATGTCGGAGGAGATCGTCGAGAAGCTCAGGCAGTACTTCCCGAAGAAGGTCAGCGAGCCGATGGGGCTCAACGTGGCCATCGACGAGGCTCAGAGTCACGGCAAGACCATCTGGGAACACGCGCCCTGGAGCCGCGGGGCGACGCTGCTTCAGCAGATCGCCGAGCGAATCGAGCGGGCGGGTTAGCCCTTCGACTTCTTCGAAGGCGGCGGCTGCTTGTCTTGCTCGAGCTGGGCGAGCTTCAGCTCGAGCTGCTCGATGCGCTGCATCAGGGTGGAAAGATCGCGGCCCAGCGCCGGCAGATTGCCCAGCACGTTCTCGACAGCGGTCTTCACGCGCTCGTCGACCCGCGCCTGCCAGGTCTCGAACACCTTCTGCGACTGCTGCACCAACGCCGCGGGGGTCAGGTCGCCTTCTGACTGCTCACGGCCCAGCAGGGTGTTGATGCGCTGACCTGCCTCCTGCTTGATGGCGTCGACGCGCGGGCTGACCTGGGAATTGATGAACGCGTTGAGCTTCTCGCCCGGCTGGCGAATGATCTCGCGCAGCACCGACAGGGGCATCTGGTTCTTCTTCTTCTCTTCTTCGAAGACGATCTGCGCGAGCGTGACGGAGGTGAGGTCTTCCTTGGTCCGGTTGTCGACGATCTTCACTTCGACGCCCTGCTTCACCATCTCGGCGATCTCGTCGAGCGTCACGTACCGGCTCTCGACGGTGTCGTAGAGCTTGCGGTTGGTGTAACGCTTGATGACCTTCGGCTCGCGAACAGTCGATTCTGCTTCGCTCATGGACGGTGGACCCCTGACGCAGTGCGCGAAATCCATACCACCTGTCCCCTCTGGTGCCAACCGCGCGATTTCGTTTCAGAAGCAGGGTACGGTGGAGGCCGCTCAATGATCGTCAAGTGCGAGCAGTGCCAGACCCGGTTCAAGATCCCCGACGACAAGGTCACCGACAGGGGTGTGAAGGTTCGGTGCACCAAGTGCAGCCATACCTTTCGCGTGACGCGTGACATGGCGCAGCCGGCCACGGCCACCATGCCTGCAGTGGGAACACCCACTGCAGCAGACCCCTTCGCCCGATTCGGTGCGGCCGCCCAGCCCGCCGATTCGGAGGTCACCCGGCCCGGCGTCTTCGCGCTCGGGGTCGAGGCCACGCGCAAGCCGCCTCCGCCGTACCCTGCTCCGAAACCGCCCCCGCCCCACAACGCGCAGCCCTTCGACTTCGGTTCGTTGACGCCGCCGGGGGCCAGCTCGCATACCTCGCAGACAGTTCCGGCGTACGCCCCGCCCCCGTCCGCGTCACCGTTCGATTTCGCCGCCATCGCCCGCCCGCCTGCCGGCTCTGCTGCCCCGCCCGCCGCGTTCGACTTCTCGAACTTCACGGCTCCGACGCAGCAGGTCGCGCCGCTGCCCGCCGTGCGTCCCCCGGCGCCGCAGCCTGCGCCTCCTCCGGTTCCCGTCGCGCCGTCGTTGCCGGCCTTCGATTTTTCCCAGGTCGCATCGTCCGCTCCGTCGGGGGGCGGCGCCTTCGACATGGGCGGGCTGCAGGGGCAGTCGAGCGCGCCTCTTGATTCGCCCGCCTTCCCGCAAAATGGGGGCGGTGCTGACGGATTTTTCGCCGGTGCTGATGACGTGGGCCCCGCGACGATGGCGGTGGATGGCGCGGCGGCGCGCGCGATGTTCGACATGCCGCCGCCCGCGCCGTCATTGCTCGACCTGCCCCCGCCTGACCTCGAGTCGTCGAGCGCGAGCGATCGCAATATCGAGCGCGTTTCGTTGAATCGCCCGGCGGCGCCTCAGCCGGTGTCCACGCCGGTTGCTCCGCCCCCAGACCCCCCGCGCCGCCGCACGGTGGTGGGCATCGTCGTCAACGTGGCCATCGCCGCGATGCTGGTGTTCGGCCTGGTGGTGGTCGGCACGGCCTACGTGAACGAGGGCAAGCTCACCGCAGAAGCCTTCTCGATCGATGGCCTCAAGAACACCTTTGCGCCTTCCGTCGACTTCGTGGCCAACGACGTGTCGAACGGGCTCTACGAGACGCGAGCGGGCCGCTCGGCGTTCTTCGTGCGCGGTGTGGTGATGAATCGGAGCGAGGCCGCGGTGAAGGTGGTGGTCAAGGCGGAGATCGTCGACGACGGCAAGGTGGTGCGCTTCGGGGAAAGCTGGGCCGGTGAGCCCGCCACGCCCGAGGAAATCTTCCTCATCGACAGCACCGAGTCGCTCGAGGCGCTCAGCCGCAAGGTGGAGAAACGTTCGTTGGTCGTTCCGCCCGGCGCGGCCGCGGCCTTCGTGGTGCCCTTCACCGAATACCCGCCCGACCTGAAGGCCTTCCGGGTGCGGGTGTCAGCGCGCGCGGTGCCCGTCAATCCGACCGCTGCCAATCCGTGACCATCACTGACGAGCCCGACGCGCTTCGCCAGATCATCCGGCGGCTCGACGTGCTCGGTGGTGGCCACGACGTGCTCCGCCGTGCCGCGGCGCGCACCCTGGGCGAGCTGGATCCACCCCAGGCCATCGAGCTGCTCTCGGTGGTGATGCGCCTGTCGGTGCAGCGCTGGGTGCCTGCCATGCGCGTACTGCCGGCCTTCATGCGCGCGCTGGAAGATGACGGCGATCTCATTCCGCACCTGGCCACGCTGCGCCAGGTCGCTGCGCTCTCGGAGCAGGACGACGTGACCTTCGTGTTCAGCGAGGGGCGGCCGGTGAAGGAATACGACTCCGACGCGGCGGCGCGCGCTGACGCCAAGCTCTTCACGCTGCCGCTGGGCGTACTCAAGTCACGCGCGCGGCTGACCCGAAACCCCGATGAGCTCTCGCGGCTGGCGGTCGCTTCGAACGCCTCGGTGATCCGCGAGGTGCTCAAGAACCCAAGGCTCACGGAAGACCTGGTGGTGCGCATCGCAGCCCGAAGGCCCGCTCGACCTGAACCGCTCGAAGAGATCTGGCGCAGCCCCCGCTGGAACATGCAGCCCGCGGTGCGGCGCGCGTTGGCCTTCAATCCGTATCTGTCACCCGAGGTGGGGGTGAAGATCGTGCCGCTCTTGTCGGCCCCAGACCTTCGACAGCTGGCGACTGACCGCAACGTGCACCTCTCGGTGCGCGAGCTTGCGGGAAAGCTCAGTGCTTCGGCGATCCGTCGATGACCTGGGCATCTTCAGACCCGCGCTCGAGCTTCGAGACAAGCTTCACGTCGACGTAGCCATCACCTTGCGAGGCCTTGCGGAACGAGTGAACGAAGCGGCCCACGGCGTTTCCCAGCGTGCCCATCTGGGACGCCGAGAAGACGATCACGAGGATGATGACCAGCATGATCAGTTCGCCGCTGCCTACGCTCATGAGACCTACGTTGCCTCACGTGAAGTCACGACGCAACTTGACGCCTCGCCGACGGGGGGGCAGGTGAGGGGTCATGTCGATGCGCATCCTCGGTCATCGTGGTGCCAGCGCTGATTTTCCCGAGAACACCATGGAGGCCTTCGAAGGCGCCCTGGCCCAGAAGGCCGATGGTTTCGAGCTCGACGTGATGCGCTGCGCGACCGGTGAGTTGGTGGTCTGCCACGACGAGTGGCTCGACCGCCTCTGCGGCCTGCACTGGGAGGTGCTCGCCACCCCGTGGCGGAAGTTGAAGGACCTCGACGTGGGCTCAGCGCTGGGCTTTCAGCCTGCCCGCATTCCCCTGCTGGAAGACGTGCTCGACCTGTTGCCTGCGAAGGCGTTCTGCAACGTCGAACTCAAGTGTGAGACCACCGACGATCACGGGCTCTCGCTGGCCGTGGGCGAGCTGCTCGCCAAGCGCCGCCTGGGCAGTCAGGTCTTCGTCTCGAGCTTCAACCCGCTGTGCCTGGTGCGCCTGGCTGGCGCCTTCCCGAAGCTGCACAGAGGCCTGCTCATCGACCCTGACCGCGCGTGGGTTCCGCAGGCGTGGGGCTGGCTGCCGTTCACGGCGCGCACCTCGGTGCATCCGCACTTCTCGCAAGTGACGCCCGAGCGGGTCAACCGCTGGCACGCGCTCGATCTCGAGGTCGCCGTGTGGACAGTGGACGACGTCGACGAAGCGCGGCGGCTGCGGGCGATGGGGGTGAACTGGGTGATCACCAACAAGCCTGGCGAGCTGCGCCGGCAGCTCAAGCGCGCTCAGCCCGACGATTAGAAGTCGAAGCCGATGGTGCTGTTGTAGGCGAGCACCGCGGGCATATCGACCTTACCTTTCGTGTCGTCGTTGAAGCTGCCCAACACGGTGTAGCTGAACTCGAAGCCGAGCATCACCACCCCCGCGATGAAGCGGAAGCCGCCGTAGAAGCGGTTGTTGGTGTTGTTGGCCGCGAGCACAGGCTCAAAGACGTAGTAGTCGCTGAACTGCGCGTTGGGCGCGTCGGCCTCGGCCAGCGAGCGGCTGGGGTTGAAGTCGACGTTGCCGCTCGAGGCACCCACGAAGGTCAGGTTCCAGCCGAAGTAGGGCGTCAGGGTGACCATGCCGGCGACCGCGAACTGCTTGCCGATGCCCAGATCGAGCCCGCCCGCCGTGACGTCGAAGTCACGGCTGTTGAGGATCTTGGTGACGTAGCCGCGCACGCCGATGTCGGGCAGGTAGGTGAAGCCTTCGTTGATCGCCCACTTGAGCTCGAGCGTACCGATGCCCATGCGGCTCTTTTCCCACCAGGCTGCGCGCACGCCGAGCTCGAAGCTCCAGGGCAGGCCCTTGCGGATGTGAATTGAAGGCAGCAGCACGGCGCCGTTGATGGGCTGCAACGTGGGCATGTCGGTTCTCTCAATCGCTTTGCCAAAGTCGACGACAGACAGCTCGGCCGAGATGGCGAAGGCCGAGTGACCGAGGGTCTCCGGAGGGGCGAGGTTGGTCGAGGTCATGGCCGCGCCGAGGCGGCGGGCGAAGGCGCGGAAGTTCGCGTTGGCGGCAACAGTGCCCCCGGCGCCGCCCTCCTTCGGGTTGCCCAACTGGTAGATGCGAAAATCGTACGCGTCCGCGAACGCGGAGGTGGACGCAAGCGCACCGAGCAACAACCACAGGCGACGAGACATGGTGACGAACCTAGTCCCGCCTGCCTGAGGCATCAATTACTGCTCTTAGGGCTTCGCCTTCTGGGCCGGCTGATCATTGACCTTCTGAGCCACCGCGGCAGGCCGCCGGCGAATGACCACCGACTTGCGGCTGGCGAAGTCCTGCGACTCGCGGGCGACGACGGTGACCAGGTTGTTTCCCTCCTTCAGGGAGAACTCGGTGGAGAACTTCACCTTGCCGCCGTCTTCCGCCTGGGCGCCCTTGAAGAAGACCTTCTGGTCGTTCACCAGCACGAACACGTCGAGCAGGTGAGGATCGATGACCACGCTCGAGAGGGTGAACTTCTCTCCATCGACCACCGCGCCGCCCTGCGAGGGGTCGACGTTCATGGAAATGGTGGCCGGCGTGCGGAACTGGTTCCACACGGCATCTTTCGGGGCGAGGGGCTTTTGACCCTTCGCGTCGCGCAGGTCGGAGAGCTTCACGAAGACGAAGCGGTCCTTCTCCCACTCGACCTTGGCCATGTTGCCGCCGCGAGCGATCTCAGTCACCACGGCGCCTTTGGGCAGGCGGGCGAGCGAGCGTTTGCCGTCGACCGAAGCGTAGATTTCTGCCTTGTCGGCGATGCGCGAGGTGGCCTTGCTCGGCTCGAACGCCGGGCTCGGGGTGCCATCAGGCGCCACGGGGATCATGATCTTGTCTGCGGTGAACTCTTCGAGGGGCTCGTCGATGACGGCGTAACGCAGCCCGAACTCGTCACCCTTGAAGGCCTTCTTCACCTCGAGCTGGAAGCGCGACGACTTGGTCTCACCCTGCGCGAGCTCGCCCAGCTTGAAGCGGCCCTTCTCGATGAAGATGTTGGCGTCTGAGGCATTGCGCACGCTGGAGAACGCGTCGAGCGCCTTGCCGGAACCGACGTTGGTGACGTCGACGAAGACCGAGATGCTTTCCCCGCGCTGCACCAGGCCGTCGCCGTTGCAGGCCGCGCAGTCGTCGACGATGGAATACGTGTACGCGAACTGGGGCCGGGGTATCTCGACGATGGTGAGCTCGCCCACGGTGCTCTCGGTGAGCGTGCCGCTGTCGTCCTGCAGCTTGACCGTCACGCCGTCACGGCGCGAGGCGAGGTCCTTGGGGGTCTTCACGTTGACCGTCCACGACTTCTTCTCGCCAGGCTTGACCTGACCGAAGAGGAACTCGCGACGATCGAGGAACCCGTTGTCAGACTCGATCCACGCGCGCAGGCGGCGAACCGGGTCGGCGCCCTTGTTCTCGACGGTGATCTCGAGCGGCACTGTCTCACCCGCGGTGACCTTCTTGTCCGAGGTGGGCTTCATGCTGCTGACGAGCTGCACGTTCTTGGGCGTCTCGCCCGG
>JAYTAT010000792.1:0-1056 GCA_043737315.1 Archangium sp. | reverse complement strand
GGCAGGTCTTGAACGCAGTTCGTTTCTCAAGGCCGTGCCGCACGACTTCCAGAATGGCGAAGGCCTCGGGAAGGCGGCCGTGTCAGGGTTCGCATCGGTGATCTTCCAAGCGGGCCTCTCTCGGCGGAGATGGCCGCTCGGGTGTTCATGTTGCGGATTTTGCATCGAGCGCGTTCATTTTCAGTCTTCCGTGCGGCCAGCCCGCGAATTCACCGCTCGATGCAAAATGCGCAACACGTGCAGAGAGCCTGCGCGACGCGGGCACGATGCGCAGAGCTCACTGCACCAGGCCCTGCTTGACCAACCAGCCCACGATGAAGCGCGCCACCCACGGGCGGCGATCGACGAGGCGGGTGATCATCTCGGCTTCCAACTCGCCCAACGTGCGCGGCTCGGTGGTGTTGATCAACAGCGCGCGTACGTCTTCTTCCACGAAGAGGTGCTTGAGCTCTGGGTAGATGACGAAGTCGTTCGCGCGCGAGCTGCGCTGCACCCGCCGTGATGGATCGAACGTCGCCGTGGGAAAGTGGCCGAAGAAGTCGCCGTAGTCGAGGCGCAGCGGGTGCGATTTGCCGCTCGGCTTGACTCCGGTCGCAGCGAGGCGATGCCACTCGTACTCGTACTTCGGGATGACCACGCTCCAGTCGTAGCGCTCGCGGGCGCGTTGGGCGGCGGCCTTGCCCAGCCGTTCACGCCGCGCGGGGTCGAGCACCAGCGCGCGCAGGGCAGACTCCAGCGGCCCCAGCTCGACTTCGACCGACTGGGCGAGCACCAGGTGGAGCGGGCGTTCGTACAGCAGCGGCGCCAGCTCGCTGAGCTCAGACCAATCGACGTTGAGCCTCGTGGGCACGCGCACGCCGACAGTCTCGTCGACCGTGTCGCGGTAGCCGTCGAAGTCGGAGGCCACCACCGGCAGTCCCGCCGCGAGCGCTTCAATCACCGACTGACCGAAGGTCTCCTGCACGTTGTCCACCGGCGAGACGAAGATGTCGCTGGCCGCGAGCAGGTCGCGCTTCTCGTCGTCGGCGAAGTCGACCTTGAGGCGCAGGCGATCGT
>JAYTAT010000791.1:0-3016 GCA_043737315.1 Archangium sp. | reverse complement strand
GACAAGCAAAGTCTTCGGGCTGAAAACGGGGTGACCGGTCCCCAAAAGCCCCAAAAACGGTGAGGGCGGTCAGGCGAGCGGTTACAAGCACGCGCGATGCTCGAACTGTTCACGCAGCCTTCCACCTGGACCGCTCTCGTCTCCCTCACCGCGATGGAAGTGGTGCTCGGCCTCGACAACCTGGTCTTCATCAGCATTCTCACCGGCAAGCTGCCGACCGCTCAGCGCCAGCTGGTCACGCGCATCGGCGTCGGCGCCGCGCTGGTGCTGCGCATCGGCCTGCTCTTCACCATCAGCTGGATCATGAAGTTGTCGTACGTGCTGTTCAACGTGGGTGATCACGCCTTCACCGCGCGCCACCTCATCTTGCTGCTGGGCGGCTTGTTCCTGATGTTCAAGGCGACCACCGAGATCCACAAGAAGGTGGAGCACCGGGAAGGGGACGACGGCCCGAAGAAGCAGTCGGGCAGCTCGGTGGGCGCCATCGTGCAGATCATCGCCATCGACCTGGTGTTCTCCATCGACTCGGTCATCACCGCGGTGGGCATGGTGGAAGACGTGCCGGTGATGGTGGTGGCGATGGTGATCGCGGTCATCTCGATGATGTTGTTCGCCGGCCGCATCGGCGGCTTCGTGGAAAAGCACCCCTCGATGAAGATCCTCGCGCTCTCGTTCTTGCTGCTGATCGGCGCGCTGCTGGTCGCAGAGAGCCTCGGGCAGCACGTCTCGAAGGGGTACATCTACTTCGCGATGGCCTTCTCGGTGGTCGTCGAGCTGCTCAACCTGCGCTTCCGCTCGAAGGACAAAGTCGAAGCCGAGCCCGTGACGTGAACACCCGGTCGCTCATCTCGATGCGCGGCGTGAAGAAGGCCTTCAATGGCCAGCCCGTCTTGCGGGGCGTGGATCTCGACGTCTTCGAAGGGCAGACCTTCGTGCTGCTCGGCGGCAGCGGGAGCGGCAAGACGGTGCTGCTCAAACACCTCGAGGGTCTGCTCAGGCCCGACGAAGGCTCGGTGGTCCTCGATGGGCACGAGCTGTCGGCGGGGGATCCCGCGCAGCTCGATGCGGTGCGGCGCGAGATCGGCATTCAGTTTCAGGCCAACGCCTTGTTCGACTCTCTGACCGTGGCTGACAACGTGGCCTTCCCGCTGCGCGAGCTGCAACACCTCAAAGAGCCCGAGGTGAAGCGGCGCGTCGACGAGCTGCTGGCGGTGCTGGGGCTCAGCGAAGCTTCGGCCCTCTTCCCCTCTGACCTGTCGGGCGGCATGAAGAAGCGGGTGGCGTTCGCGCGCGCGATGGCTCTGCGGCCCCGGGTGTTTCTGGCCGACGAGCCGACCGCGGGGCTCGACCCCATCACCACCGAGACGGTAGATGAGGCGATCGAGTTTGCGCACAAGCAGCTGGGGGTGACGGCGTTCATCATCACGCACGATCTCCCCACGGCCTTCCGCATCGCGGACCAGGTCGGGCTGCTGTACGAGGGCCGGGTCATCGAGGTGGCGCCGCCCGAGGTCTTCCGGGCCTCAAGGCACCCTGCGGTGCTGGCCTTCCTCAAAGAGTGGCTCGAGCGCGAGGCGAACGCCCGGGCGTGATGGTAGAGACAGGCGATGGTCTCCCGCCTCACCCGCCCCGAGTTCACGCAATCCCTGCAGGACAAGAAGATCGACGTCGCCGAGGCTGCCGCTGATCCAAAGCTGGCGGGCCTGAATGTCAGCCGGGCAGACCTCAACTCCGACGGGAAGATCGCCGGCGCCGCCGAAGCTGCTGCCTTGTTCCGCGAGGTGGATCGCTTCGACAAGAACGGTGACTCCGCGTCGATCGCGCTGACCACTGCGGCAGGGGCCTCGACGAAAGCGGCCGTGCTGGCCACCGCGCTGCAGAGCCGGGCGATGTACGAGGTGCGCGACCCGCTGGTCGACGCCGCGCTCAAGACGGCCTTCGCCGCGCCAGGTTCGTTTCCACTCGCGCGGGGAGCGCGGGGTGATCGGGCGGTCGCCGTGCAGTACGGGCTGGCCCGGCTGGGCTTCGGGGTGGGCACGGTTGACGGGCAGTTTGGGCCTGGCACCGAGCGCGCGGTGAAGGCCTTCCAGACCTCGATGCAGCTTCCCGCTTCGGGTGTGGTCGACGAGCTGACGCTCAACGCACTCGACCTCAAGCTTTCGGCCACCGAGCTGCGCACGCCCGCCGAGGTGAGCGGAGATCCCCTCGCGTTCTTGTCGAATCACGCCGCCCTGGGCATGGCGAAGCTGAACCCCCTGGTGGATCTCATGAGGCCCGCCGACTGGGCCCACCCTGAAATTCAAAAGGCCTACGGTGAGTTCGCGGCGAACTATTGGGAGCACCTCAAGACCAACCGCGTCGAGGCCGACTGCAAGACGCTCTCGTTGTTCGTGATGGATCAGTTCCGCACCAAGGTGAAGACCGACCTGGGCGTGCAGCTCCTCCGGCCGGCGGGGTTGCCCAACGCGACGTGGGTGGCGGCGACGGCCTCGAACACCAAGGGCTTCTTCAGCCGCTTCGAGACGCTCCCGGGCGCGCGGCCGGGGTACGAGAACGCGCAGGCGATTCAACGGCTCGACCCGAAGGCGAGCATGTTGACCGGCGTCAACGTGCGGTACGGCGGCGTCGACGCGAACATGGCTTCACGTGCGGTGAAGGTGACCCTTCCGTGGACCGCGCCGCGCGACAATGCGGGCGACAGCAGCACGCCCGAGATTCCGGTGGCGCAGCTGACGCCAGGTGACGTCATCTTCATCGACCACACCGGTGATGGCCGCATCGATCACATGGCCAATGTGATGAAGGTCGAGCGCAACGCAGAGGGCCGGGTGACGCAGCTGGTGCTGGCGACGGGCAGCTTCGACGACATGAAAGATGCCGACGGCTCGACGGCGCCGAACAGCCTGGGCGAGGTGAACAACTACGCCGAAGAAGTCACGGTGCAGGTCGACGCGGCCGGCAAGGTGACCCACTCGAAGGTGACCTGGAGCTCTGAGCCTGCGTGGTTGACCAGCTC
>JAYTAT010000790.1:0-1057 GCA_043737315.1 Archangium sp. | reverse complement strand
CCGTGCCCATCGTGCGGAAGACGGGCGGCCTCGCTGACACGGTGCAGCTCTGGTCTCCGCGCACGGGAACAGGTACGGGCATCGTGTTCGACGACTACGACGCGAAGGCCGTGCACTGGGCACTCGAGGCGGCCTTCAACATCTACCGCGATCGCCCGGCGTACCGTCGGCTGCAGCACAACGGCATGACGCAGAACTTCTCCTGGGAGATCCAGGTTCAGAAATACGAACAGCTCTATTCCAAACTGTCGTGAGGCCCTGAAATGCACGTCGTCTTCGTCGAGCCCCGCTTCCCCGTCAATCAGCGCTACTTCGTGAAGGCCTTGAAGGAGGTCGGCGCCACCGTCACGGCGATCGGCGAAGGCTCCAAAGACTCGCTGAGCGGCGAGATGCGCCAGTGGCTCACGCATTACGAGCAGGTCGACTCGGTGGTGAACGAAGGTGCCGTGCTGCGCGCGGCGAAGTTCATTCACGGCAAGCACCGCATCGATCGCCTGGAGGCGACCGTCGAAGCGCACATCATGTCGACCGCGAAGGTGCGTGAGGCGATGGGCATCGAGGGCACTTCGGTGAAGACCTCGTGGCTCTGCCGCGACAAGCCTTCGATGAAAGAGGCGCTGCGGGGGGCAGGCGTGCCCTGCGCGATGTCGGCCGCGGTCTCGTCGCTCGACGAATTGGTCGCCTTCGCAAAGAAGGTCGGCTTCCCGTTGATCATCAAGCCGCGTGATGGCGCGGGGGCCTCAGGCACCAGCCGCTGCGACTCGTTGGCGGATTTGGCGAAGGCGGCCACTGAGCTCGGCGTCGATCGCGGCCGTTCAGTCGCCGTCGAAGAGTTCATCGAAGGCCACGAAGGTTTCTACGACACCATCAGCATCGGGGGCCGCGTGGTGCACGACTTCGTCACGCACTACTACCCGAACGTGCTCGAGGCGATGCGGCACCGGTGGATCAGCCCGCAGTTCGTCACCACCAACCGCGTCGACTCCGCGCCCGGCTACCAGGAGCTCAAAGTGCTCGGCGGCAAGGTGCTGCGCGCGCTCGACATCGGCACCTCGGC
>JAYTAT010000789.1:0-3020 GCA_043737315.1 Archangium sp. | reverse complement strand
TGACCCTGACCGCGCTGCGAAAGCTGGTGCGCCTCGAGCCCTCCGTGCCCGACCTGCGCTTCCAGTCGTATGGCTCGCGCGTGCAGCTCGTCGGCAAGTTCGTACCCGACACGCTCTACAAGCTGAGCCTGGGCAGCGCGCCGATTCGCGATGACGCCCAGCGCCCGCTGCGCGACGTGAAGGCAGCCGACGTCTACTTCCACCTCGGCTGGAAGACGCCGTTCCTCGCCTGGCAGCAGGGCACCGCGATGCTCGAGGCGAAAGGCCCGCGCACGCTCGCGCTGCGTGGCTACGGAGAAACGCGTGCCGACGTGCGCGTGTACCGCGTCGATCCGATGCACCCTGGCCTCTGGCCCTTCCCCGCGTCGCCGGTGGTGATCGACGAACAGAGCGACCCGCCCTTCCCCGGTGAAGAGCCGGTGGTGCCGGCCTCGCCCGGCTACATCGACTCGACCACGCTCGACCGTCACATCCGCTTGCTGGGCAGCCCGCTCGTCTCGCGGCTGGTCGATCTCCCGCTCTCTGACAAGTCGGGTGCCACCACCTTCGGCCTCGATCTGAAGCCGCTGCTCGACGACGTGGTGGGCGCCAACCGCCCCGGCACGTACCTGGTGGGCCTGCGAAGGCTCACGGGCGCCGCCCAGCGCACGTACATGCGCGTGCAGATCACCAACCTCTCGGTCACCTCGGTCGAAGAGACCGGGCGCGCGGTGATCTACGTGCGTGCGCTCGATTCCGGAGAATCGGTTCGTGGCGCGACGGTGAAGCTCGAGGGCCTCGGCGGCACCATTCAACGCCCGGTCGAGCTGACCCAGATCACCGATGCCGACGGCAAAGTGTCCATCGCCCCGGTCGGCTGGGATTCGATCACCCGCGTCTCGGTGAGCTCGGGTGACGACGTGCTCGTGCTCGACCCGCGTGAGCGACTGCCGGTGTTCGCGAACAACCACTGGTCGAGCTCCGACTCGTGGTTGTCATGGTTGCTGGCGAAGTCGATTCCCACGCCGGTAAACGACACCACGCTGGGCTTCATCTTCCCTGAGCGCGGCATCTACCGCCCCGCCGAGCCGGTGTTCATCAAGGCCTTCGTGCGCACCAAGATCAGCGGTGAGCTGCGCGTGCCCGCCGATCTGAAGCGGTTCGGCATTCAGGTGATCGGCCCCGACGGCACTGCGTACCCGGTGACCACCAAGACCTCGCCGCTCGGAGGCCTGGAGGCCACCTTCAAAGAAGCCGACGTGCCGACGGGCGACTACACGCTCTCGCTCTTCGACAAGAACCCTGAATCATTCCTGGCCCGGCGCACCTTCAAGATCGAGGCGTACCGCGTGCCGACGTTCGAAGTGCAACTGACCGGTGCGCTGCGCGTGCGCAACGATCAGTCGTTCAAGGTCAAGGCGCTGGCCCGCTACTACGCAGGCGGCAACGTGGCGAACCAGCCCATCGCGTGGACGGTCACGCAGCGCGCCTACGACTGGGTGCCCAAAGGTTGGCCTGGCTACCTGTTCGCCAACTCGACGCAGTTCGCGCGGCCCGCCTCTCAACAGGCCCCCGGCGTCACCTCGCAGCAGGGCGAGCTCGACGACAACGGGGCGGCCGACATCACCATGAACCCGCAGCTCGATCTCGACGGCAGCCCGCGCGTGTACCGCTTCGAGGCGACGGTGACCGGGCCTGATGAGCAGCCGGTGACCACGGCGACCGAAGTGAAGGCGCTGCCTTCGTTCGTGCTCGGCCTCAAGATTCCCCGCTACCTCGAGAAGGCGACCGAGCTGAAGCCCGAGGTGCTCGCCGTCGGAGTCGACGACAAGCCCATCAAGGGCCAGGAGATCCGCGTTCGGCTCTTCCGCCGCGTGTGGCATTCGACCCTGCGCGAGACGAGCTTCGCGACGGGCGCAGCGAAGTACCAGACTGAGCAGGAAGACGTGCAGGTCGCCGAGAAAATCCTCACCAGCGCAGCTGAAGCAGCGTCGCACTCGTTCGCCATCACCGACTCGGGCGTGTACGTGGTCGAGCTGTTCGCGCGCGACAAGCTGGGTCGCGTGCAGACGCTCTCGGCCGACCTCTACATCGGGGGCTCCACGCCGCAGTCGTGGCAGAAGTCGCGCGATGGTGTGTTCGAGCTCAAGCCCGACAAGAAGAGCTACGCACCCGGTGAGGTCGCGCACGTGCTGGTGCAGAGCCCGTTCGCCACGGCCCGCGCGCTGGTGGTGATCGAAGAGCCAGGCGGCAACCGCTACCTCTGGAAAGACATCGGCGGCAGCAAGGCAGTCATCGACGTGCCCGTGACGGATCGCTTCGTGCCCAACCTGCCCATGCACGTGGTGCTGATGCGTGGCCGGCTCGGTGAAGGGAAGACCGACGACGCGCGCTACAAGCCGGCCACCGTCGCGTCTTCGATCGACCTGCAGGTCGAGCCGACCAGAAACCTGGTCATCGTCAACGTACAGCACCCCGAGATGGCGCGCCCCGGCACCAAGCACGACTTCGTGGTGACGCTCACCGACGATCAGAAGAAGCCCGTCGGCGGCGAAGTCACCCTGTGGCTGGTCGATGAAGCGGTGCTCTCACTGGCGAAAGAAGGCCCGCTCGATCCGCTCAGCGAGCTCATTCGCCGCAACCAGCGCGCGGTCAGCATTCGCGATTCGCGCAACCTCGTGGTCGGCCGCGTGTCTGAGCTCGAAGAAGAGCCCGGTGGTGACGGCGGCGACGACGAGGCGAACGGCAGCAAGCGCATGGTGCGCAAGGACTTCAAGACCGTGCCCTTTTACGCGGCGACGTTGACGGTTCCTTCGAGCGGCAAGCTGGTGGTTCCGGTGACGTTGTCGGACGATCTGACGACCTTCCGCGTGCGCGCGGTCGCGGTGTCGGGCGGCATGCGCTTCGGGCTCAAGCAGAGCTCCATCAAGGTGCGGTTGCCTGTGTTGGTGCAGCCGCAGCTCCCGCGTTTCGTGCGCATGGGCGACTCATTCTGGCCCGGCGCCGTGGCGCGCCTGGTGGAAGGCGCTGAAGGCCAAGGC
>JAYTAT010000788.1:0-7482 GCA_043737315.1 Archangium sp. | reverse complement strand
AACGAAGCAGTCCCATTTTTTTCCAACGAGCCTGAGCTGGAGAGCGACGAACGAGGGGCGGGCCTGTTGCTGAGGCACGCTGGGCGGGCTGCTCGTCGCCCCGCCGTGTCGTCGCAAGGCGCTCTCGCTGCATTCTCGGGTCAGCGATGTCTCCAGCTCCGCGAACACCGGAAGCAGTCGTCGGCTCCGGGATGCGGGAGTGATTCAGGCGCTCAAGGCTGGCTGCCTGGCCGTGAGAACGGTCGCGAACGCGGCGCGATGCTGCCAGGCGATGAAGATCTGCGCGGCGATCATGAACACCGGCACGGCCAGCCCACTGGGCGCATAGAAGAGGTGGAACGCCGCGATGTTGATCACCACCGGCGCGATGATCAGCAGGGCGAGCGGTACGAAACGGTTGGCCAGCAGCAGCACACCGACGGTGACCTCGGTCAGCTTCACCAAGGTGATGAGGTAGCTGCCGCCCAGGCCGCTCATGTAGAGCGCAGCCGCGCCTTCCATCGGCTCCTGCGGGATTTTGTTCAGCAACCCGGCCAGACCCGCCGCAAAATAGATCAGACCGAGGAGGACACGCGGCAACGCAGAGAGAATCTTCTTCATGGGAGAGGCTCCGGGAACGAGATGAGCTCGAAATAGAGCCGTTGCTCTTTCTGCACCAGTCATTGCCACAGCAACTCATCGTTGCTATTCTAGCAACATGGATTGGAGCCGCGTTCCCGTCTTCCTGAAGGTGGTCGAGACCGGCAGCTTCACGGCCGCGGCGAAGGCCCTGGGTATTCCCAAGTCGTCGGCCAGCCGGGGCGTGGCGGCGCTCGAATTGGCGCTGCAGACCCAGCTGCTCCAACGCACCACCCGCGATCTGAAGCTCACCGACTCCGGGCGCACCTTCTACGAGCGGGCCCGCGGCGCGATGGCTGCGCTGGAAGAAGCGAAAGCCGAGCTGACCGAACACACCGATGACGCACAGGGTGTGGTGCGGCTCACCGTGCCCAGCGAGACGTGGCCGTTGCCCGAGTTGCTCGCGCGCTTCGTCAAGCTGCACCCGAAGATTCACGTCGAGTTATTGGTCTCGAACCGGCACTTGAACCTCATCGAGGAGGGCGTCGACCTCGCGGTGCGGGCGGGCAAGCTGATCGACTCCACACTCATCGCACGGAAGATCGCCACCTCGCATCTCGGCCTCTACGCGTCACCTGGCTATCTCAGGCGCCGGCCCGCACCGAAGACCTTCGCCGAGCTCGCCGAGCACGACGTGGTCATCTTCCACGGCAAGCAGGGCAAGGGGCGCCTCAAGCTGCAGGGTCCGAACGGTGATGAAGAGGTCGACGTACGCGGGCTGGTCAGCACCGATGATCTCGCCACCGGCCGGGGCCTCGTCGCCGCGGGCCTGGGTATCGGGCTGCAGCCGATCTTCCTCGAGAAGTGCGGCCACAAGCAGACTCAGTTTCAGCGGGTGCTGCCCGAGTACGCGCTCAAGGGCGGTGGCGTGCACCTGGTGATGCCGTCAGCGCGCTACGTGCCCACCCGGGTGCGGCTGCTCAGCGACTTCCTGGCCGAGCACTTCCTGAGCGGCAAGTGTGAGCTCAACGCAGCACCGTCTTCGGCGCGCGCACCCGAAAGGCCTGGTCGACGATCGCCTTGACCTTCGTGAACGGGTGCCCTGGTCGAGTCGAACGCCCACCCAGCCGAGGTGACCCTCGTAGGCCGGCACGAAGAAGTGTTTCGGCTCTGCCAGCTTCTGGGCTCCCAGCGTGGCGGCGGCCCAGATGAGCAGCCGGCCATCACCGTGGTGGTTCTCGGTGAGGCTCAAAAACAGTCTTCGTCTTCTTCACGAGGAACGAGGGCGCTCCGTGGCTCAGGCGCGAATCTTCGAAAGCCACTTCTCGGGCCGGGGCGTCACGCGGCCTTCGCCTTCGGCTCTTCCTTGCGCACGAAGCTGTCGATGATGAGCAGCCCCACGCCGATCACGATGGCCGTGTCGGCGATGTTGAAGGCGGGCCAGTAGGCCTGCTCGAACCAGTGCGCCTCGAGGAAGTCGACGACGAAGCCACGCGCAAGGCGATCGATGTAGTTGCCGATGGCGCCGCCCAGCACCAGCGGCAGGCCCCACTTCGCCCAGAGCTCGTTCTTCGCGCCCCTCAGCTTCGAGAAATAGAACGCGATCATGATCACCGCGGCGATCGACACGAGGTGAAAGAGCGGCCCGCGCAGGTGATCAGGCACGGTGCGAAACAAGCCGAACGCGGCACCCGGGTTCTCCGCGTAGCGAAAGCGGAAGAAGTTGTCGGAGACCACGATCTGCTCCTTCGGGCGGAAGTGATAGCCGTCGAAGCCGGGCTCGGGCGCCTTGCTCAAGTACACCCCCAGCTTGCTGGGCGCGGTGTCGAAGGCGGTCGTCAGCTTGTCGAGCACGACGAACTTGGTCCAGTGGTCGAGCCCGATCACGACGAGGGCCACGGTCGCCAGCCAGACGTACTTTCGCTGCATGGAGGCCCTTCATCATGCGGCTGACCTCTCACGCAACCTGAAGCTGCAGTCTGCCCCCTCTGACCCAGGCAGGTCTCTGCCGTCGCGAGCGCGTTGAAGGGCCTTCAAAATTGCCTGTCTTGGGCAAAGTCATCGAGGCCGCGGGTGACGCACAGCTCGCGCATGAGTCGCTCGGGGCCTCGCTCACGCTGCGGGAGGCCACCGACGATTGCGGAGATCACGATCATCGGCCCGCTGCGCTCGTCGACCGCCCTGGAGTCGTCCGCGGTCTGACAATAGCTCGCGACTGCACACATCCGCTTGCACTCGTCGTCAGACAGGCCGTGCCCCTCGCGATGAGCGCGGAACACCGTGGTTGCGTCGATCGCCATCGGGCTACCGGGGAAGACCGGGCATTCGGGAATGCGCTTTGCGTCGCGAAGGCGGGCCACGATGCCGTCGCTTCGGACGCAACCGATGCGTGCTTGCGTCTGATTGATGGCCCTCACGCGCGAAACCCAGGCCGGGCACTTCCTGTTCCCCGACTTCCGTGCCGCCCAGTTCAACCCGAACACGACGAGCGAATGCGCCTCACGCAGGGGTGGTCGCCGGCCCGAGAATGACCGTCACCCGGTGGGGCCGCGCGTCGTCCAGCACCGGAATGTGCGCCGCATCGACCGGCAGGCCGTCGAGCGTCGCGCTGACCACGTTGCGGCAGCGCCGCTCCGGGTTCTCCACCACGATGGTGTAGCTGGTGGCGCCATACTTCCATTCGACGGTGAAGCTCGGCCAGCTCTGGGGGATGCACGGGTTGACGCTGAAGGTCTTGCCGTGCCGTTGCAGGCCCAGCACGCCCTCGAGCGCGACCCGGTACATCCACGCCGCGGAGCCGGTGTACCAGCTCCACCCGCCGCGCCCCCGATGCGCAGGGTGATGGTAGACGTCGCCCGCGAGCACATAGGGCTCGGTGCGGTAGTGCTGCGCGTCGGCGGCGGTGCGTGAGTGATTGATGGGGTTGAGCATGTGAAGGAGCTCCACTGCCTCATCGCCGCTCCCCAGGCGCGTGAGCGCGAGCACCACCCACTGGGCCGCGTGAGTGTACTGGCCGCCATTCTCGCGGATGCCGGGCAGGTACCCCTTGATGTAACCGGGATCGAGCTGGGTGCGATTGAAGGGCGGGGCCAGCAGCAGAATGACCCGCGAGGTTCTTCGCACCAGGTGGGCGCGCACGGCGTCCATCGCCCGCTCAGCGCGCGTGGGCGAGGCGGCCCCCGAGAGCACTGCCCAGCTCTGCGCGAGCGAGTCGATCTGCCCTTCGTCGTTCTGCACCGAGCCCAGGGCCGTGCCGTCGTCGTAGTAGCCGCGGCGGTACCACTCGCCGTCCCAGCTCTGGTCGATCATCAAGCGCAACCGCTCGCGCTCAGCCGCATAGCGGGACGCCCGGGCAAGGTCACCGCGCGCCTGGCAGAGCGGGCCCCAGGTTCCCAACACCGCGTGGAGGAAGCAGGCCACGAAGACGCTCTCGCCCTTGCCCGCGTGCCCGACCCGGTTGTAGCCGTCATTCCAATCGCAGCTGCCCATCAAGGGCAGCCCGTGGGGGCCTGCGGTCAGCCCCTTGTCGATCGCGCGAACGGCGTGCGCGAAGACCGTGTCGGTCTGGGTGGACTGGGTGGGCAGCCCAAACGACTCCTGCTCGGTGGCCTCGAGGAGCGGCGCCTCGAGATACGCGACTCGTTCGTCGAAGAGGCTCGTGTCGCCGGTCGTCTCGACGTACTGCGCGGCCGCGTACGGCAGCCAGAGCAGGTCGTCGGAGCAGCGCGTGCGAATGCCCCGGCCCGTGATGGGGTCCCACCAGTGCTGCACATCTCCCTCGGGGAACTGGCGGGCCGTGGCCCGGATGATGTGGTCGCGCGCCAGCCCCGGGCGGGTCATGGTCAAGGCCAGCACGTCTTGCAGTTGATCGCGGAACCCGAACGCGCCGCCCGACTGGTAGTAGCCCGCGCGCGCCCAGATGCGACACGCGAGGTCCTGGTAGAGCAGCCAGCGGTTGACCAGCAGGTCGAAGGAGTCGTCGGGCGTGGACACCTTCACGGCGCCCAGCACGCTGTCCCAGAAGGCCTCGACCTCGCGCAGCTCTGAAAGCGCGTGCTCGACCTGGGTGAAGCGCGCCGCCAGCTCGAGGGCGTCAGCGCGGTCATGGCCCTGGCCCAGCACGAAGGCCACCTTCCTGGTCTGACCCGGCTCGAGCTCGACCTCGAGCTGCAAGGCCGCACACGGGTCGAGGCCGGCGCCGAAACGATTCGAGAGGCTCCTGGCTCTGAGCGCCGCGGCGCGCTGCAGCGAGCCGTTGCTTCCCAGGAACGAGGTGCGATCGCCCGTCGCTGACTGGAGCACTTCGCTGCAGCCACAGAAGGCCACCCGGTCTCGAAATTGTTCGCTGTACGTATTGCGCGCGAAGATCGTTCGGCGCTGGGCGGCGTAGTCGGTCACCACCATCTGCGGCGTGCCCGGCTGAGGCGGCACCAGGCACCACTCGACGTACGAGAAGAGCGTCAGTCGGCGCCTGCGCGACGAGTGGTTCTTGAGGGTGAGAACCTGAACCTTCACCGGCGCTTCGCGCGCCACGAAGACCGCGAGTTCCTGCTCGACGTCGTTTGCGAAGCGCGCGAAGCGGCTGACGCCGGCGCCATGACGCACCACCCACCGGGGCGAGCGTGAGGTTCGGCGCAGCGGTGCGGGCGTGGCGCCCCAGACCTGATCGTCGTCTTCGTCGCGAATGAAGAGGGCCTCCGTCGTCGGGTCGGTGACGGGATCGTTGGCGAACGGCGTGAGGCGGTTCTCGCGGCTGTTCTCAGACCAGGTGTGGGCGGCGCCGCTGCTGGTGATGATGGAGCCGAAGCCGGGGTTCGCGAGCACGTTGCTCCAGGGCAGCGGCGTCTCGCGGTCGCCCTCGAGCACCACCACGTACTCAGTGCCTTCGCGCGCAAACCCGCCCAGGCCATTGGCCATGGTGAGCGGCGGCACCTCGAGCAAGCCGACCGTCGCGGGCTCGTCGCTCAACGGAAGCTCGAGCGCGGGCGGCACCGGGAGCGTCTCGTACACGAGCTGGTTGACGAGGGTCCCCCGGTCGCCCTCGAGCACCACGCGCGCCACCGAGTTGAGCAGCAGCCACTCCGCCTCGGGCAGCCCGTCGCCGCGGAGAATGAAGATGCCCCCGGGGCGCCCCTTCCAGTTGGCCCACGGGCCGGTGTCGATCAGGTGGGTGAGCGCCTGGTTCATCTCGTCGAGGTAGTCGATGGGGTGCTCGTTGAGGATCACCACGTCAGCCTTCATGCCCTTGAGCCGCCAATGCTCCTGCGCCAGCAGCACCTGCCTGACCAGCGGCATGGCCTCTGGAGAATTGAGGCGCACCAGGACGAGGGGCAGATCGCCCGAGATGGCGTGCCGCCACAGCCCGGGCTTGCCCAGGGTGGAGCGGGCGATGATCTCGGGAGGAGCGCTCAGCGAGCGGTCAGAGAAGAACACGCGCGAACCGAGCCGCTCGAAGAGCTGGGCTTCTTCGACGGAGATGCCGATGTGGCGCATCGCGACCTGCGCATGGGTGAAGGCAAGGGCAAAGGTGCGCGAGGCGATACCCGCTGCGTGGTACTTGCCTGCCAGCGCGCGAGCGAGGGCCTCATTGGTGGTGACGCCGGTAGTGAAGCTCAGGCGCGTGAGCGCGCCCGGGGCCAGGCGAATGCGGGTGCGCAGGCTGAGGATGGGGTCGATCACCGCGCCCGTGGTGCCGGTGAGGGGGCGGCCGTCGAGCGCCTGAGGATCATCGGGGCCGCGGCCGCGCCCCAGAAATTGCGCACGATCGGTTTCCCACTCCACGTGCGCCTGGAGCCGACCGTCGATCGACAGCACGTGAAAGGCGAACCAGGTGGGATCTTCGGGGCTGCGCGCGCGGCGGCGGGCGAGGAGCGCGCTGCTCTCGGGCACCCACTCGGTCTCGATGAAGAGCTTGCCGAACGCCGGGTGAGAGAGGTCTTCGGCCAGGCTGTTGAGGGCCACCTCGACGTACGAGGTCAGCTCGAGCTCGCGCTCGTGATCGCTGCGGTTGGTCACGGTGATGCGCCGCACCTCGACGTCATCTTCAGGGGAGACCGCGACCTCCAGGCGCGTCTCGATGCCCTGGTCGAGGCGCTCGAACGTCGCCTTGTCGCTCGTGAACTCGACGAGGTAGCTCTCGGAAGGTTTGCCGATCGGCTGGTGCGTGGCTGACCACACCGACCCGTCGTGCACGTCGCGCAGGTAGACGAACTGGCTGCCGGGGTCTTTGGTGCGGTCCTCTCGCCACCTCGTGACGGCGCGGTCCCGGCAGAGGCTGGAGCCACCGCCGGCGTGGGTGACGATGGCCACGTAGGCCCCGTTGGAGAGGATCTGCGCGTGGGGGCTGGGCAGGTGGGCCGAGCGCACCCTGCGGGGCGAGCGAGGCAGGATCCCTGGCAGCGGGCGGCCCAGCTCAGGCGGCCGCGGCTCGATCATCGCGGCCCGGCGTGGAATCCGCTCCTGCAGCAGCAGCTCGGTGGCCTGCATGCGAGGGTCTCGATGAAAGCGGTTCACCATCACCTCGTTGAGCAGCACGTTGGCGATGGCCACGAGGCTCATGCCCTGGTGGTGAGCGAGGTAGGACTTCACCACCGTGGGCTGCGCGTGCGCCCCGGGGTGTTCGGGCTCGACGGGGTTGCGCGGGGTGTAGTCGATCGCGTCGTAGTACCCGTAGGCCCCTTCGGCGCCGACGCGCGCGAGCCGCTTGAGGTTCGTCACCGCTGCCGACGGGTCGACCTGGGCAGCCAGCGCGGTGGCGTAGGGCGCGATGACCAGCTCTTCATGAAGCCCGCGCTTGAGCCCCAGCCCCGGCACGCCGAAGGCTTTGTATTGGTAGTTCCCCGCGCGATCGACGACGTTGAACGCCGACTCCGAGATGCCCCACGGCACCTGGGCTTCGTGGCCGTAATCAATCTGCCGCACCAC
>JAYTAT010000787.1:0-1062 GCA_043737315.1 Archangium sp. | reverse complement strand
CCCTTCTTCCCGTGGCGGCGTTGATTCTGTCGGTGGTCGGGTTGTGCTTCCCACCGCTGCTGCTGGTCACCTTCGCGCTGGGGTTGTTGGGCTACCTGAAGGGCCGCACCAATCCGGTCTGGGCGCTGCGAAAACAGGTCACCCAGATGACGATGGCCGTCAGCTTCGCAGGGCTGCTCATCTTCGTCGGGCTGTTCCTGCCGAACTTCAAGCGATACCAGCTGCGCGTGAAGCAGGTTGAATGCAGGGAGACGCTGGTCTCGTTGCACGCCGCCCAGGCGCGGCTGTATGCGAAGGAAAAGCGCTACACCCCGAAGCTCGATGAGCTCGACTGGAAGCCGCCGCGTGGCCGCTCGATCGTTCGGCTCAGCGCTGAAGGCGCGCTCGAGGAATTCGGACAAGGGGTAGACGAAGCCCGTTTCACCTCAGTGTTGTCGAAGGAACTCGACGAGGCCGTGCCGAAGCTGGTGCGGGCCGAGGTGGGCATTCACGGTGAGTGCCCGGCATGTTCGGTGACGATGTTGTGCGCAAGCCAGCTCGACTCGGATCCCCAGGTGGATGTGTGGACCATCTCGACCCTCGAGCGGATGGGTAATCAGGGCGAGAAGATCCCCGGCGGCATCGCGTGGTGCGAGGTCGACGACGTCACGCAGTGAGCAGCAGCTCGCGAAACCAGGCCGCCGCTGCTGAAGCGCGGCCGGGCATCGTGTTGGTACCCCACACCACCGCCATGATGCGTCGGGTCGCAGGTGTGGTCTTCGTGCGTTGCGCGTCTTTCACCGCGTTCGCGCAGGGCCCGTCGGCGTCGAACAGACAAAGCAGCCCGGCGAGATCGATGGTCTGACCGCCTTGATTGAAGATGAAGCTGCTGCCTTGGGGCGCGATGCCGATGCGGAAGGGCTCGTGGGCGAGATCGAGATCGACCACGCTGATCGGCAGCCCGCTGTGCAGCGAGCAGACGTTGCACGCGTCGACCGCGGCGTTGATGCTGCCCAGCTTGCCTTCGCTGACCGCGCGAATGAGGTACTCCGAGGCGGGCTTGCCGCGGCCGGTCGGTTTGTA
>JAYTAT010000786.1:0-7488 GCA_043737315.1 Archangium sp. | reverse complement strand
CGAGCGCGAGCTTGCCGATGGCCACCGTGTCGCGAACCGCGCCGTTGATGACCACCCCGCTCCAGCCGTTCTGATGAGCGAGCCCGGCGATCACGTCGCCCAGCAGCGCTGTGGCCAGTGAACCGCCTCCATCGACCACCAGCACCCTGCCCCCGCCGGGCTTCGAGAGCGCCTGCTTGAGCAGCACGTTGTCCTGAAAGCAGCGCACCGTGGCCAGCTGGCCACTGAAGGTGGTGAGGCCGCCGTACTGGCGAAACGGGGTCTGACAGCTCTCGACCTGCGCTTCGAACTGGTCGAACAGGTCGGCGGTCGCGAAGGTCATCGTGCATCCATACCAAACCCGGGCTCGCAGTCGGCGCGCGGTCGTGAAAACTTCTCTCATCGTGAAGCGCTTGCTCCTGGTGGGAGTCATCCTGCTGCTCGTCGCCGTTCTCGGCGTGGGTGGTTTCGTCTTTCAGCTCAACGGCCAGGCCACTGCGCCGGGTGCCGGCACCGGGGAGCTCGAGCTCGAAGTGCCCAGAGGCGCCAACGCGCGCAGCGTGGGCGTGCAGCTGCAGAAGGCAGGTCTCATCGGGGACACCTTCGTCTTCCGCTACGTGGTGTGGAAACGGGGCGGGCTGGCGCTCAAGGCCGGCAAGTTCAAGCTCTCTGGCGCGCTCTCACCGGCCGAGCTGGCGACTGAGCTGGAGAGACCGCCGCTCGCCGAAGATGAGCCGTTCGTGGTGGTCGAGGGCTGGCGCATTCGCGACGTCGATGAGGCGTTGGTGGCCGCGGGCCGGGCCGAGGCAGGTGCGTACGTGAAGGCGGCCTCTTCGCGTGAGGGTTACGTCGTGCCGTTTACGCTCCCCGATGGAACGCTCGAGGGCTACCTGTACCCCGAGACGTATCTGCTCCCGAAGGGCCGCATCGACCCGCGCATGCTGGTGCAAAAGCAGCTCGGTCAATTCACGGCGCGCGTCTTCACGCCGCTGGAGCCCGAAGTGCGCGGGTACAAACGTTCGCTGCACGAGCTGGTGACGATGGCCTCGATGCTCGAGCGTGAAGAGCCGCTCCCGAGCAACCGCCCCCTGGTGGCCGGCATCTTGTGGAAGCGCATCGACAAGGGTTTCCCCCTCGGAGTGGATGCCACCAGCCGCTACGAGCTCAAGGCCTGGAATGACCGCAGCGCGTTCCTGGTGAAGCTGCGCGACGACAGCGACCCGTACAACACGCGGCGCAAGAAGGGCCTGCCGCCCACGCCGATCGGCGCACCCACCTCTTCGTCACTCGAAGCAGCGCTCCGGCCCACACCCAGCGAGTTCCTCTACTACCTGCACGACGCGCAGAGGCAGCTGCACCCCTCGCGCGACGCGGCGGAGCACGAAGAGATGCGCAAGAAGTACGACGTCTACTGATTGTCTGTCTCGCCCTGGGCCGCGGGGAAGGGCGTCGTTCAGAGCGAGTTTTCCCCCACGCGCGCGTCGAACATGGCGGGGTCGGAGTAGATCTGGATCAAGTTGCCGGTGCGCGAGAGGTGCTGGGCGATCTCGATCGTGAGGGTCACCACCTTCGAGCCCACCAGCACGCTGACCCGCTTGAGGTTCTCGCGGTTGGTCGAGAAGAACTTCGTCCAATTCTGACTGACGCTCAGGGCGACGCCGACTGCTGCGCGCGCATCGACGAACAGCTCGAGCGGCTTGTGGCGCAACAACTCCATGCGCAGCTCATCGAGGCTCTCGTTGCCGAACTGGCCGCGATCGTCGCCGCTGATCACCACCAGCAGCGCGCCCGAACGAAGACGCCGGTAGAGGAACGTGCAGTCACCCGCCGTGAGCCGGAGCCCATCGGGCAGCGTTTCGCGTGTCACCTGGTTGGTCTGGGTCATGAAATGCCTGAAAACAGATTAGCGGGCGCCGAAGCGAACGGGCACCGAGAAGCAGTGCGAGGCCGCTTCGAGTGGAAACGGTGCGGCTTTCTGCACCACGCAGCCTTGTGCCGCGGCATCGAGCAGCTCGGCCCCGCTGGATTGAGTGACCGAAGTCGACGCCGTTCCACCACGGGCGTCGAGGCAGAACGAAAGCTGCACCGTGCCGCGCTGCTGAAAACGGCGCGCAGCCGCGGGGTAACAGCCCTCTGCCATCGCCGCGAGGCGTGCATGCACCAGCGCCACCAACTCCGTTTCACTCTCTTCCTTTCCCCCGATGGGGAGAGGGTCGGGGTGAGGGGTTTGAGCGTTCTGCCCCGAAGCCTCAATTTCAAAAACCGCATCCACAGAAGCCGCAGCCTCCACAGCCGCAGCCTCACCGTCGAACGGCCCGGGCGAAGCTCGAATGACTTTTCGAAACACCACCCTGAGCGGCTGAGGCACCACCGGGCGAGCGGTCTCCACCGGCGCCTCGACCACTGGAGTGAACTCGACCACCACCCCATCGACCACGCGGTCTCGCGGAGCCGCCGCCACCACTGCGACCGCGACGCCCTGATACGAAACCACCAGCACCGCGTGCAGCCCGAGCGAAAGCCCCACGGCCAGCACCCACGCCTTCACGGCCCCTCCCACCGGGGCACGAATACCTGCTCTGCCTCAGCCGCCGGGTGCATGGGAATCTCGAACAACGCCGAGAGCGCGGGCGCGGTGAGCACCTCGCGCACCGGCCCCTGCGCCACACACATCCCGTCCTTGAGCAGCAGCGCGTGCGTGGCCACGTGCATGGCCAGATTCACGTCATGCAGCACCGCGAGCACCCCGAGTCCCGCCGACAACCGGCGCTGCACCGCGCGAAGTGTCTCGACCTGGTGCCTGATGTCGAGAAACGCCGTGGGCTCATCGAGCACCAGCAGCCTGGGCTCCTGCACCAGCGCCCGCGCCAGCCACACCCGCCTGCGTTCCCCGCCCGACACCTCGGCCAGGGGCCGCGCCGAAAGGTGAGCGACACCGAGCTCCTTCATCACCGCATGCGCCGTCTCTTCATCACGCGTACCCGGCAGCCCCCACGCCGAGAGGTGCGGCGCGCGCCCCATCAACGCGACCTCGAGGCCGGTGAAGCCCGTCGCGTCATCCATCGTCTGCGGAACCCACGCGGCCACCTTCGAGAGCGCGCGCGACGAGGTGCCCGGCACCTTCAGACCGCACACCGTCACGGTGCCGCTCGAAGGCGTGACCAGCCCCATCACCGCGCGCACGAGGGTCGATTTGCCTGCGCCGTTGGGCCCGAGCACCACCCACGCCTGACCTTGCTCCACCTGCAACGAGACGCCCAAGAGCACGGGGGTCGCCCCGTAACCGGCAGACAGGGAAACGATCTCGAGGAGCGGCGCCATGCGCCCAAGCCCTTACTGCTGTTTGGCGAGCGCCGTCTTGACCTGGTCGTGGAGCGCCTCGACCTTCTTCACGAACGCCGGGTCGCTGCCCTTGTCGTCGACCTGGCCCTCGAGCGCGCTGATCTGCAGCCTGAACTTTCGCTGCACCGCTTCGTCGACGAGCCGATCGAAGTCACCCTGCAGGGCGCGCATGGCACCTTCACCCGGGCTGGCCGCCACCTTGACGACCCTGGGGGCGGCCACGGTCTGCTTCTTCTTCGGGGCTTCTTTGGGCACTTCTTGTCTTGCGGCCTCGGGCACGGGCTCAGGGGCTTTGACGAGCTTCGGCTCAGGTTCGACGATGTTCTCCTGAGGCGTCTCCTGCTCGTCGGCCACCCGCTGACGCTCGAGGCGACCGGTGTAGATGTCCCACGCGATGAAGCCAACCACCACGGCGACCGCGAGCGCCGGCAGCACGAACCAGGCGGCGGGCGTGCCGCGCTTCTTCGAGGCGGGTACGCCTTGCGACGCGCGGTCAGGCACCTGCTGCATCACCTGCGTATCGGTGCGCAGGGGCGAAGAAATCTTCACCCTGGGTGCGAGGCGCTCGCCGGTTTTCTCCAGGCGCATGCCTTCTTTCGGCTCTTTGGGGGCGCGCGGCTTCTCGGAGGGCGGCTTGCCGTTCTTTTTCTTCGCGCCTTCCTGTTTCGGCAGGCTCGCTTTCGAAGCGCGGGGCGGTGCGGGCGGCAGTTGCTGCGCGGGCAGCTCGAGCTCGGTGTGCACGCGCTCCGAGGGGATGCCGTCAATCACGATGGACGGCAGCGGCTCGGGCTCGGCGATCGCCGGCGTCGAGGCCTCGGTGAAGTCTTGATCGAACGGCTTCGCCAACACCCGCGCGCGAATGGGCTGCGGCGCGGACGGCGGCGGCGCCTGCTGCTCGGCCTTGAGCTGAATCGAGGGCATCGTCTCTTTCTCGTGCACCTCGTTCGACTTGTTCGAGCTGCCCCCCGCCTTCCGCGTCGGTTGAAAAGACAGCGCCTCGGGCTGCAGACCCAGCCGGCTGGCTGCGGGCGTCTCGTCGTCGCTGAACCCCAGCCTCACGTCGATGGCCGGCATCGACAGCGGCGTCGGGTGGGTGTCGAACGGTGAAGGCGCGTTCTGCGCGGTCTCTTCAGCCAGCGCTTCGGGCACCGTCTCATCGGGGCTCTCGACTTCACCCAGCGCCCTGGCCTGCTCCTTGACCGTGTTGAGCATGCGCCGCTCGGCCTGGTACTCGGCGGCGAACGCGTCGCGCATGAAGCGCGAAGTGGTCTCGGCGCCCGAGAGCGGGTCGATGTCCTGGAGGATCGACTGCAGCTTTCCGCGGAACTCTTCAGCGGTCTGGAAACGGTTGGCGGGATCCAAAGCGAGCGCCTTGCCCACCGCGTCGGACAGCGCCTGAGGGCAGAGCGGCTCGATGCTGTTGAGCGCAGGAATGGCGGGGTTGCCCACCTTGCCCATCAGCTCACCCGAGGGCACTTCTTCGAAGGGGTTCTGGCCGGTGACCAGCTCCCACAGGCACAGGCCCACCGCGTAGAGATCGCTGCGGCGATCGACCGTCTTGTGGCGCGCCTGCTCGGGCGCCATGTACATGAACTTCCCCATCACGATGCTGGGGTTGGTCTTCGAGAGCGAGAGCGCCGACTTGGCCAGGCCGAAGTCGATCACCTTCACCTCGCCCTCGTAGCTGATGAGCACGTTTTGCGGGCTCACGTCACGGTGCACCAGCTCGAGCTCCTTGTCGTCATCACCGCGCTTGCGATGCGCGTAGGCCAGCGCGTCGAGCACGCGGGTCATCACGGAGAGCACGAAGGACAGCGGCAACGGCAGCTGGCGATCGCGCATGCGCGAGAGCACGCGGCGCAGGTCTTTACCGTCGACGAACTCGAGCGCGATGTACGGCTCGCCCTCGTGCACGCCCATGTCGAGCACCTGCGCGATGTTGCCGTGCGAGAGCTTGACCAGGATGTGCGCCTCGTCGACGAACCGCGAGACGAAGTCTTGATCCTGCGCGAGGTGCGGGAGGATCTTCTTGATGACGCACAGCTTGTCGAAGCCGTGAGAGCCCTCGAGCCGGGCCAGAAAAATTTCCCCCATGCCGCCGGTGCTGATGGGCATCAAGAGGGTGTACCGCCCGAACCGGAGCGGCTTGAACGGCCTCAAACGCTGGCTGGTCTGCCCCTGGCTCATGGGATGAAAAGTGTGCTGATTCAACACGTAAAGACCTCGCACCGCACCAACCAAGGTTGTCGGCAGGCGGAAGCATCTCGTTGCGTGTTCAGAATCAACCCGTCCATCGAACTCTGAAGTGGCCGCCAGCCTGATCGCGGCGGATCAACTCGACCTTCACGTCTTTGGCCCCGGCCAGCTCCAGGCCCCTCGACAGCAGCCCGATGTACCAGCCCGGCAGGCGCACCTCGTTGACCCACAGGTGGTACTCCGTCGCACCCACCGGGGTGAGCTTCGTCTCAGAGAAGTTGTTGCCGGTGCGGAACTGCCGCGAGACCCGCTCCAACGTTCGTTTGGGCCCGATGAGCCGCATCATGGCCATCATCGCGCGCCCCACCATGGTCTCGCCGTACCCATCCATGAAACCGCGGCCCAGAGCGCAGACGGCCGCTTCGGGCTCGAGCCCCGGGTGCAGCTCGCGGGACAAAAAGGACACCACCTCGATGAAGACCGGCTGGGGGTACGCCGGCAGCAGCGGCGCACCCGGGTCGAAGCCACGATCGCGCAGGCCCGTGGCCAGCCGGGGGGTCATTTTTCCCGAAAGCGAGCGGAGCAACCCCTCGAAGGTCTGCGCAAAAATGAGCTTCTCTGTCATCTCGCCTCAGCGCTGCCATTGTTATCCTGAGTGCATCGCGAAACGAGCGACGAACTGGTCGGGGGGGGGTGAAGAGTTGAGCATCAGAGCGCGTTTCAAGAACCGTTGGGCCCAGTGGCTTCACCCACAGATTCGGGCCTCCGCCGAGTTGAGCCGGCAGGCCGTGGTGATGGGCTCGAACGCCGCCTTCGCCTTCTTCATCGTGCTCGGCCAGGTCATCGTTTCGCTGCTCAATGCTCATGTGACCCGCGCGATCCCCGGGCTCGTCTTCCTGGCCGGCCCCCTGCTGAGCCTCTTCTTGCTGCGCGTCAGAAAGACGCCGGGCGCCGCGGGTCACGTGCTCTTCGCGCTTTCCAGCGCGTTGATGTGCGTCGCCGTCGCGGGGGAGGTCGGCCTGCAGCCCGGCACGGTGGCGTGGTTCGGGGTGGTGTTCGCGACCGCCGTTCTCGGCCTGGGCCTGCGGGCTGGCTTGATTTGGCTGTGCATCGATGCCGCCGCGGTGACCCTCATCGAGGTGCTCAAGTCGACCGGCCACATCACGCCCTGGCTGCACCCCAGCCCCACCATGATGGCGGTGCGGGCGGCGGGCCTGGTGCTCGCGTTCGTGGTGCTCGCGGTGTTGTTCGAGCGCACCCGGCGCAGCGGGCTCGAAGAAGCGGCGCGTCTGGCCCAGACCAAGACGAACTTCCTGGCCAACGTCTCGCACGAGCTGCGCACGCCAGTGACCGCGGTGCTCTCGGCTGCCGAGACCCTGAGCAACCCGACGCCGCCGGACGCGGCGACCGCGAGGCGGTTCCTCGACATCATCAGCCGCAATGCGCTTCGTCTGCAGAGCCTCATCGAGGATCTGCTCGAGCTGTCTCGCCTGGAATCGCAGCAGTTTCGTCTGAAAAAGGAGCGCGTCGAGCTCGAGACCGTGGTGGCCATCGTCTTCAGCCTGTTCTCCGAGCGCGCGCAGACCAAGGGCGTACGCCTGGTCTCCGCGATCGATCGCGGGCTGCCGCCGCTCTACACCGACCAGCGCGCCGTCGAGCAGGTGCTCTCGAACCTGGTCGACAACGCCGTCAAGTACTGCCCCGCGGGCTCCTCGGTGACAGTCTCGGCGGGCGAGACCGACGGCGAGATCAAGATCTGCGTCGCCGACACCGGCGCCGGGATCGCCCCCAAGCACCTGCCCCGCCTGTTCGAACGTTTCTTCCGCGTCGACGCAGGTCGCTCGCGCGATGTCGGAGGCACCGGGCTCGGCCTGTCCATCGTGAAGCACCTGGCCGAGGCGATGGGCGGGCGCGTGGAGGTCGAGAGCACCGTGGGCATGGGCTCGGTCTTCTCGGTCTGGGTCCCCCGTG
>JAYTAT010000785.1:0-7488 GCA_043737315.1 Archangium sp. | reverse complement strand
ACTCGGGCCGGCCGTCGATCAGCAGCAGCACCTTGTTGGCGACGCGCTGGTTGAAACCGCGGAAGCTGACGTTCGCCGAGGAAAGGCCCATCGTCATCACTTCGGCACCGGGTACGCGCCGGAGGATGTCGGCCAACGAGATCAGCCCCGACGCGCGGATCTCGTCGCCGGTGATCACGGTGATGGCGTTGGGCGCATCGAGCGTGGCCTGCGCGCGGCGGCTGGCGGCCACCACGGTCTCTTCGTACGGAACGCCGAAGTCGTCAGCAGCCACGGGCTTGTTTTCAGCGGGCGCGGGCAGCTCGACGCGCGCTTCTGCTTTCTCCACCGCGCGCTCGAGACGTTCAGCCAGCGCGTCGAGCCGCTTCACCGTGGCCTCGTCGACCTGGGGCGTGCGCTTGGCTTCTCTGGGCTCTTCAGGCGGAGTGACCGGCGTCACCTTCTTCGGCGCCTGGGCCTCGAGCTTGAGCGCGGTCTCCCGCACCTTGTCGGCGTCGGGCGGGTTGGCGTCGAGGTAGCGGTTGTAGAAGACGAGCGCCTCGGCCGGGCGGCCACCGGCCTCGTAGGCGCGCGCGATGTTGAAGAGCACGTTGGGGTGCGGGCGAATGCCGTACGCCTCGAGCAGCTCGCTGATGCCGTCATCGAGCTTGCCGTCGGCGATGAGCGCCATGCCGGTCTTGAAGTGCCGTCTCGCTTCGACGCGAGCGTCGGCCAACGCGAGGGCCGGCAGGAGCATCGCCGCGACGAACAGCACGCGGACCCGCGAGTTGCGACTCGACATGGAAAGCTCTCTCCGGACGACGGGACGTGGGAACCTATCACGCGATGACGCCCTCACCTGTTTCTCCTCCTTCGGCGAAGAGGCCTTCGGGTTGTTCCAGCGGTTGCCTCATCGCGCTGTTGGTCGCAGGTGGCGTGGCGGTGCTCGCGGGCCTCGGAGGCTCGTTGGCGCTCTGGCGCGCGGCTTCCAGTGAGCAGGGACAAAAGGTGATGAAAGCGATCGGCAAAGGGGCGCAGCTCGCCAGCAAGGGCATCAGTGGGCCCGGCGCTCGAGAAGTGCGCGAGGCCGGTTGTCCCGAGGCCTTCGTGCTCGACATGGAAGAGATGATGGAGCTCATCGGTCTCTTCGCCGACGGCGGCACCCAATCAATGGGCGTAGGCGTGATGGTCACCTGCCAGGGTTCGTGGGGTCAGCTGCCCGACTGTGACGAGGTGGCGAAGGCGTATCTCACCGCAAAGGGTCTGCCGCCCGGCGACTTCGTGGTGATGGTGAAGGCCAAGAACCAGAAGAAGGAACAGTGCTCCCGGCGCTACAGCCCGACCGGCGAAAACCTGGGCGGCTTCAAGGACTGAATCGGCTCAGTACGGGTCCTCTTTGTAACCAGCCGGCTCGTTCTTCTTCGGCGGCTTCTTCCCAGGCCGAGCCGTGGGGCGAACCCCTTCGGTTTTTTGACTCAGGGGCGCCACCACCGCCACCACCCCCTCGAGCCCCTGCGCCGTCGTCGAGTGAGGCTCGTACCCCTCGAGGGAAAACGCGAGCTCGACCTGAACGGGCTCGATCCCCGTGCGAGGCACCACGATCTTCAGCGGGGTCACCCCGAGCTGCACCCCATCACGAGTCACCGTCGCGCCGCTGGGCTGCGTATCGATCTCGAACCGCACCTCGACGCTCGCCGGCTGAGGCGGCTCGACCACCGCCGCGATCGGGCGCGGCTCGGCAGGCATCACCACCACTTCGTTCGGAGTCATCGCCTTCCACGCGATCACCCCTCCGATGAGCGCACCGAGCGCCACCACGACGCTCACGCCCACGATGAAGGGCACCTGGCTCTTCGGCGCATCGTGAGGAGCGCTGTCGCCCATCTCGATTTCATGACTGCGCACCGACTCGGCGCTGGTGAACGAAGGCGTGGCCGGAGCGTTCACCAACGGCATGTGCGGCGTCGAGGTGCGAGGAATGATCCCCGAGGCGGTCCGCGGATCGGCGAAGGCGCCCGACAAACCCTGACCCGACGTGGCGATGCGCATCGCATCGAGCAGCTCATCCATCGACTGGAAGCGCGCCGCCGGTTCCTTCTCGAGGCACTTCATCACCAGCGCGTTCACCTCGAATGGCACCTCGGGCACCATCGAGTTGAGCTCGGGCGGCTTCTCGCGAATGTGCTTCACGATGACGTCGATCGACTCCTTGCTCACGAACGGCGGCCGCCCTGCCATCGTCTGGAACATCAAGATGCCCAGCGAGTAGATGTCGGTGCGCGGGTCGGCCTCTCCGCGCGCCTGCTCGGGCGCCATGTAGAGCGGTGAGCCGAGCAACACGCCCGCCTGGGTGAGTCCGGTGGGGTCGACCTCGTCGTCTTCCTTCGGCTTCTCGGGCGTGAACGACTTCACCAGGCCGAAGTCGAGCACCTTCACGGTGTCGCCGCCGGTGCCCTCGGTGGTGAGCATCACGTTGGCGGGCTTGAGGTCGCGGTGCACCAGCCCCATCTTGTGCGCCTCTCGCAACGACCGCGCGACCTGGCCGGCCACGAAGAGCGCGCGCAACCAGGGCAGCCGCCCGTTCTCGGCGAGCACCTTCTGGAGCGTCTCGCCTTCGATGTACTCCATGGCGATGAAGTAGATGCCGTCGTCGGTGCGCCCGTAGTCGTGCACCGTGATGGTGTTGGGGTGCTTCAACTTCGAGGTCATCGACGCTTCGAGAAAGAAGCGCCGCTCGAAGCCTGGATCCCGGCTGCCGTCGTAGCGCGGGTTGAGCACCTTGAGGGCGACCTCGCGGCCCAGGGGGCGTTGCACCGCCTTGTACACGCGGCCCATGCCACCGACGCCCAGGGGCGCGATGATCTCGAAGCGTCCGCTCAGGACTTTTCCGATGAGCGGATCGAGCTCCGTTTCAGCCATGGCACCCCCGCGGCACGAGGTGCGCCGTAGTGGTCGGGAGATCTACCACGACCATCACATTCCGCCCTCATTGCGATGCCCATTTCAGGCGGGCCACCCTCAGCCCGTCTTCGCAAGGCTTCGGAGCACGTCGCCCCAACCCCAGTGCCGTGGGGCACGCGGTGACTCGGCTCTCCTCGGGCAAGTCACCGGTGATGTCGTGGCGCAAGCTTCTCTTCGCGTTCGTCTCGCGCAACGCGCTGTCAGCGACGAAGAGACCCAGAAAAAGGGCGAGGGTTTACAGCCTCTTCGCCAGAACGATCAGGTCTTCACCGGGCTTGTAGAAATCCCGGAAGCGAGACTCTTCCTTGTACTGCATCGCCGCGTAGAACCCGCGCGTCGGCCCGTAGGCCTCCATCGCCGAGGTCTCCACCCGAATCATCCGGCCCTTGCGCCTTCGAATGTCGCCTTCCATGGCCGACACGAGCGCCGCACCGACGCCCTGCCCACGCACGAGCGGATCAGAGGCGATCCAATACAGATCGAACGTACCCACCGTCATCGGCGTGGGGCCGTAGCAGACGTACCCGACGACCTTGCCGTCGCGGATCGCGCAACGGACCTGGTAGTCAGGGTTGTTGGGCGTGAGCGCGGCGTCGATGAGCTCGAGCGCGCACACCGCTTCGTCCGGTGTAAAGGTCTCGATGCGGCTCAGCAGTTCTGCGAGCGGAGTCCGGTCGAGGGAGGCGAGGGGCCTGATTTCCATGACGACGTTCCCAGGCGAGATCCACCAGGTGCAGCGCCAGATCAGCGAATGAGAGGCCGGCGGCCTCTGCAGCTCTGGCAAACCCTGCCTGCGGGTGGAGATCGCAGTTGGGGTTGATGTCGATGACGAAAGGTTGGCCCGCGGCGTCGACGCGCAGGTCGACCCGGCCGTAGTCGCGGCACTCGAGCGCTTCGAAGGCGGCCACGGCCACTTCGATGCAACGCGCTTCGATGGCGGGCGGCAGTGAGGCGAGCTCAGAGGGGCTCTCGATGCACTCGGCCGACTCGAGATCCCACTTGGCCTTGTACGAGACGACGTTGGGCTTGCCGATGAAGGCGTTGCCGAAACGAATCTCGGAAAGCGGGAGCGCGCGGCGCGGGTGGTTGCCCAGCAGCGGCACGTACACCTCGCGGCCTTCGATGAAGCGCTCCACCAGCGCGGGCTGGTGAAACGTGCGCAGCACCTTGGCGACGGCGCGGCCCAGACCCTGGCGCGTGTGCACCACCGAGTCGAAGTCGATGCCCATCGAGGCGTCTTCGCGCGAGGGCTTGACGATCAGCGGATAGGGCAGATCGACGCGGGTGAGATCTTCGAGGTGCTCGACGATGCAGAAGTCGGGTGAAGGCACGCCGCGGGCGCGCAGGATCTCTTTGGCCTTGTTCTTGTGCAGCGCCAACGCGAGTGAGAGCGCCGACGAGCCGGTGTACGGCACCTGCATCAGGTCGAGCATCGCGGGCACCAGCATCTCGCCGCGCGCATCGGCTGCCAGTGACTCGCAGAGGTTGAGCACCACGTCGGGCTTTTCGCCGGTGAGCGCCTCGTGAATGCCCAGGAGGTCATGCTCGACCGGGATCAGCGTCACGGTGTGCTTCGACCTGGCCAATGCAGCGCGCATCGCCGCGGCAACCTTCACCACGTCTTCGCGGGCCTCGCGGCCGGGATCATCCTCGAGCAGAGCGTGGTCGTGGTTGTGGAGGATCGCGATGCGCATGCAGGAGTCATGAACCGTGTACCACGCACCTGCGCCCGATGTGGAGTGAAAGCCTCGCGCGCGTTACACGTGCGACTCATCGCATGCGCATCCGAGATCCCATCCACGGAAGTCTCACCGTGTCTGACGAAGAGACGCGCGTCATCGACAGCCCCACCTTTCAGCGGCTGCGCCACGTGCGGCAACTCGGCTTCGGCGATCTCGCCTTTCCAGGTGCCACGCACACGCGGCACGCACACTCGCTGGGTGCGATGCACGTCTCGTCGCGTCTCTTCGACGCGATCACCTCGCGCTCCGAGTTGCCGGTGGCCACGCGAGAAAGGTTTCGCATCGCGGTTCGCCTCGCGGTGCTCTGCCACGACATCGGTCACATGCCGCTCTCGCACGCCTCAGAGAGCATCGCGCCTCCACGCGCAGCGCTGCGGCTGCCCAGCTGGATGGGTGGTGAAGAAGCAGGGCAGGCCTCGCACGAAGACTTCACCGCCAAGCTGCTCATCGACTCGTCGTTGAGCGGGCTCATCGAAGAGGTGTACGCGCCGCTGGGTATCACCCCCACGCTGGTGGCCTCGCTCGTCACCGGTCAACTTCCCCCGGGCGCGGTGGGTTTCGTGGAAGGCGGCATCGACTGGGCGCCGGTGCTCAGGTCGATCGTCTCGGGTGAGCTCGACGCCGATCGCATGGACTACCTGCTGCGCGACTCGTTCTACACGGGCGTCAACTACGGCCGGTACGACCTGGAGTGGATCCTCCAGAACCTCTCGGCTGCCGAGCGCGATGGCAAGGCGGTGCTCGCGTTGTCGAAGGCGGCCATCTTCGCGTTCGAAGACTTCCTGCTCAGCCGCTACCACATGTTCCTGTCGGTCTACTTTCACCACACCTCGGTGAGCTTCGACTGGATGTTGCGGCGCTACTACGAGGAGGCGCCGGGCGAGTTCGAGATCCCCTCCGACCCCGAGGCCTTCCTTCAGTGCGACGACATGACGCTGCACCTCGCCTTGCGACGTTCGAAGAACCGGTGGGCGCAGCGCATCTCACAGCGCCGCGGCTTCAAGCGGGTGGCGCAGTTCACCGAACGTGACGACGCGTACGACGTGGGCGAACTGGGCAAGGCGCTCGATGAAGCGGGCGTCGAGCACTTCACCCTCGAGTCACGCGGCGTGCTGTCGCGCTACATCGACGAAGGTGAGGCCACCTCGCTGTACGTGATCGATCGTTCGAACGGAAGGCTCACGGAGATCTCGAAGTACACCTCTCTCTATGAGCGCTTCTCGGGCGCGGTGAGGCTCTCGCGCGTCTACGTGCGGCCTGATCAGTCAAGTGCGGGCCGCGAGGTCATTCACCGCATCACGGGGCGCATTCCCGAACATGAGTGAAGCGCTGCCGGGCGTTCCTGCTGCACCACCGGCGCCGCCCCCTCGCGAAGCTGCCGCGGTCGTGCTCTTTCAACGGACTTCGAAAGGCGTGCAGGTCTTCTGGCTCGAGCGCGAACAGAAGCTGCGTTTCGCAGGTGGCTTCTTCGCCTTTTCCGGCGGCCGGGTGGACAAGACCGACGTGTTGATTCCCGTGGCCGGGCTCGCTGCGCCGGACTCGAAGTGGGTGGTGACCGCCGCGCGCGAGTTGTTCGAGGAGACCGGTGTGCTCAAAGCGCGTGGGGCTGGGAAGCTCGCGGCCCTCGAGCTCGACGAACTGCGGCGCGCCTTGTTGAGTGAGACGATCGACTTCGGCGCGTTGCTCGAGCAGCGTGGGCTGAGTCTCGACGCCGAAGACTTCGTGCCCGCAGGCCGGTGGATCACGCCGCCGTACGTGCCCTTCGGGTTCGATGCGCGCTTCTTCCTGGTGGAGTCAGAGCCTTCGCACTCCGCCCACGTGTGGAAGGGCGAACTCGCTTCAGGTCAATGGATCACCCCACTCGAAGCCCTTGCCCGCTGGGAGGCCGGCACCGCGCTGCTGCACCCGCCGAATCTTCACGGGCTGCAGGTGATGTCGCGCTTCACCGACGTGCCCACCGCCGCGCGCGCGTTGAGCACGCCGCCGTTCTGCGCCGACTTCACTTCGGAGCGCATCGAGTTCCAGCGCGGCATCACGCTCTTCGCGCTGGTGACGCCCACGCTCCCTCCGGCGACGCACACCAACGCGTACGTGCTGGGCACGGGCGAGTGCCTGGTGGTCGACCCCGGCTCGCCCGATGATGAAGAAATCGATCGGCTCATTCGATTCCTCCAGGCGATCGAAGGCGAAGGCATGAAGGCGAAGGCCATCGTGCTCACGCATCACCACGGTGATCACGTGGGCGGCGTTCGCCGGCTGGTCGAGGCGCTCGGGCTGCCCGTGTGGGCGCACGAACGCACCGCCGATCGATCCCCGGTGAAGGTGGCCCGTCTGCTCCACGATGGCGAGGTGCTCGAGCTGGCAGGCCCGATGCCCATGAAGTGGAAGGTGCTGCACACACCCGGGCACGCCCGCGGTCACATCACGTTGGTCGACGAGCGTTCGCGCGCAGCCGTGGTGGGCGACATGGTGGCGGGGTACGGCACCATCGTGATCGATCCACCGGAAGGCGAGATGGCCGAGTACCTGCGGCAGCTCGCGCGGCTGGAAGCGCTCCCCGTAGGCACGATCTATCCGTCACACGGCCCGGTCATCCCCGACGGCCCCGCGAAGTTGCAGGAGTACGCCCTGCACCGCGCCTGGCGTGAAGCAAAGGTGCTCGAGGCGATCGCCTCATTCGGCAAGCCGGCCGAACTCTCCGACGTGGTGCCGTGCGCGTACGACGACGTGGCCGCTTTCGTCTGGCCGATCGCCGAGCGAAACACGGCGGCCATCATCGAAAAGCTGGTCGCCGAAGGCCGAGTCG
>JAYTAT010000784.1:0-7492 GCA_043737315.1 Archangium sp. | reverse complement strand
CTTCGGCGTGAAGAAGAATTGGATGCCCGCCTGGAGCGTGCGCCTGGGCGCCAGCTACCGCGTCTTCAAGTACCTCTCGGTGCACGCGGGCGGCATGTTCGAGACGGGCGCGGCACCGACCTCGACGTACTCAGTCGATTGGACCCACCCGACCCGCGTCATCGTCACCGGCGGCGTCACCGGGCACCTGGGGCCCATCGATGTCATCGCAGGCGCGCTCTTCACGCCCACCGTCACCACCGTCGTCGAAGACAGCGTCGTGGGCCGCGGGCAGACGATGCCCGAGAACGCACCCCCGGTGGCCAACGGCATCTACACCTCGGGAGCGTGGGGCCTCATCTTCGGCGTGCGCGGTCACTTCGGCGCGCAAGTGCCATCGCACCAGCCGCTGGTGAGCGCGGCCCCCGCTGCGACGCCTTAGACCGGCTCGCGGTAATGCAGGGTGATGAGGCTCAGCTCGGGGTCCGAGTTGAGGCGCGGCAGGCGGGTGCCCTTACCGAAGCCCATGCCGCGGTTCACGTAGAGCTGATTGCCGCGCACGTTGTAGGCGCCCTTGTACCAGGGCTGACCTGCGGCCTGGTACACGCCGCGGGTGAGCTTGGGCACGTCCCACTGGCCGCCGTGCGTGTGGCCTGAGAGGCACAACACGTCGTCCCACGCGGGCAGCTTCTTGGCGCACGAGGGCGTGTGGGTGAGCACCAGGCGAGACCGCTTGCCCGCGCCCCGGTAGGCCTTCTCGACGTCGTCGTGCTGGGTGGTGCAGTCATCGACGCCGATGACGTTGAAGTCGACGCCGCGCAGCCGCACCGAGGTGTTCTCGTTCTGCAGCACGTTGATGCCGATGCGCTCGAGGCCGTCGTGAAGCTCGCCTGGGCCGCTCCAGTAGTCGTGGTTGCCGAGCACCGCGATGCGCGGGGCCTCGAGCGGCTCGAGGATCTGCGGCACCCGCGAGAGGGGATCGCGCTTGTTGGTCACGTAGTCGCCGGTGAGCACCACCAGATCGGGCTTGAGCGCGTTGGCTTCACGCACCGCCGAGATGATGCGCCCGTCAGGTACGCCGCTGCCGATGTGAAGATCCGACAGCTGCACGATGCGCAGCCCGTCGTGAGCGGGGTCGAGGCTGGTCAGGTGCACGTGAACGTCGGCCACCTCGAAGTACTCGGTGGCGATCATCTTTCGCTCGGCGCGTGCCGTGCTCGATACGAAGCTTCCTGCCAGAGAGGCCGCGAGGCCCTGAAGAATACGACGACGGGTCATGGGGGACATGGCACCTGAGCGTGAGAGAGACGGTAAGAACGCACCAGACGATGGAGTCATGCCCCGGCGCAAGCGCGAGGCCTGCCTGAGGTTTGAGTGCGCAGTTGCCCGCGCAGGGCTCACAGACCAATCGGTGGGTTACTCGGAATTGCCTGCGTCGCGCCGCCATGCATCGAAGCGGCGCTGCAGGGCGAGCTTCTCGGCACCCGGCAGCCGGCCAATCTTGCCCTCGACGGCGCGCAGGGCCTCTTCGGCGTCTTCGTCCCCCGCATCGTCCAGCAGGGCGAGCTCGAGCTGCTCGCGCGCTTCTTCGAGGCGGCCCAGCCGCTGAAGGCACACGCCGAGCAAGGTGTGGCCGAACGAGACCAGCGGGTTCAGGTCCAATGCGCGCTGCAGTTCGACCACCGCCAACTCGGTGCGGCCGTTGGTGGCGAGGTAGTTGCCGAAGCCATTGAGCGCAGAGGCGGTGGGCGTGGGCCCCAGCCACTCGCGATAGACCTCGATGGCCTCGTCGACCCGATCCTGGCGCTCGAGCAACGCGATCAGGGTCTGGGCGGTGCTGCGCTCGTGGGTCAACACGAGCTGGTCGCGAAGCGCTTGCTCCCGGCCGGCCTCTTTGAGGCTCAGCGCGCGGCGGTGTTTCTCGAGCAGCTTCTTCGCGTCTTCTTGCCGGCCACGCGCGAAATAATTCTGCTGGAGCTCGCCGGCGAGCGACTCGTTGCCCGGGTCGGCTTCGAACTTGGCCTGCAACGACTCGAGCTTGAGACGGGCGACCTTCATCTGCGGCGACTCGCCACTGCTCGAGGCGAGGAACCAGGGCAGCCCAAGCACCGAGCTCATCAGGACGAGCTCGAAGATGACGATGCGAACGATTACGCGGCTGCGGTGCGCCTTCCACTCGTCGAGCTCTTCCAGGTCGCTGGGTGGGGGCAACGAGGGGCCTTCGACCACGAAGCTGCGCGCGAGCAGATCAGCCAGCGTGCGTTGATCAGGCCGGCCCAACGCGATGACGTGACCGATGGCCGAGATGCAGAGCGCAGCTGAGCAGGCGAGCGTCATCACGCCGGCGAGCACGGGGGGCGCGGCGCTGCCTCCGATGCCGAAGTGGCGCGCGAAGAGGCTGCTGACGATGGTGAAGAGCCATGCCGCCGGGAAGACGCCGCGGCCGATCAGCTCACGGAAGAGCAGGTTGCCCAGGTCGACGGCGCGGCCCTCTTTGCCCACCACCTCGAGCCCCATGATGTGGAGGCCGAGGGTGCGCTTCAGGAACGCGAGCGGCACGACGGCGTAGCCCACCATCACCGCGAGCACGCCCCACATCGGCAGCACGATGCCCCGGGCAAGAAGGGGGACCGCGAACGAGATGCCCGAGAGCACCACGATGAACGCGGCATCGAGCAGGCCAGCGATGACGCGTTTCGAGAGAGGCGCGGCGACGGGTACGAAGTTCATGAGCAGGGTGTCGGGGGGAGGGCTTACCGCAGTTTCAGCGCTTCATGAGGTGAGGTTGCTCGACGCCTTCACCAGCCCGCGGAACCATCGATGCTCCGGATCGGCGTGATACCGCGCAAGCCAGGCCTGCTGCACGGTGAACGAGGGGACGTTCACGGGGGGCTCGAAGACGTGCAGCCCGGCAAACTCTGCGAACTTCTCCACCACACGTTTGGGCGCCGTGAGCACCAGGTCGGATTTCGAGATCAGCAGAGGTGCGACGAGAAAATTCGGCACCCGCACAGCGATGGTCCGCGAGAGACCGCGTGCGGCCAGCGAATCATCAAGGGGACCACCGGGCAGGCCACCCGGTGCGATCTGCACGTGTTTGAGCTCGATGAACTGCCGCAACGTCACCTTCTTGCGCGCCAGTGGATGATCTTTGCGAATGACGCAGAGGTACGAATCGCTGAAGAGCCGTTGCACGACGAGCCCGGGGCGATCTGGCGCGTTGACCCCGAGCCACAGCTCGGCGCCCGAGTCGAGCGCCTGGAGCGGAAGAAAGTGGGGCTTGCAGCTCACCGCGACCCCGGGTGCTTCGGCCGAGAGCCGCTCGGTGAGCGGCGGCAACAGCACGAGCTCGGTGTAGTCGGCCATGCTCAGCGAGAAGTTTCTGACGAGCCGCTCGGGGCGCACGGTCTGTGGCGCCGCGAGCAGGAGCGCGGCCCGGGCGAGGGTCTCTTTGACGGGGTCTTTCAGACGTTCCGCCCGCTCGGTGAGCACCTGCGCCGCTCCAGCCCTGACCAGCAGCGGGTCGCCCAGCGCAGCTCGCAGCCGGGCGAGGGCGTGGCTGGCGGCGGGCTGGCTGAGCCCTACGCGCTTGGCGGCGTTGGTGACGCTGCGGGTCTCGAGCAACGCGTCGAGGGTCTTGAGCAGGTTCAGGTCGAAATCCATGACGTGCATGGTGTTCATTCTCGCTATCGATTGGACGAATAGCGAGCCCGGCCGTATTCAGGGTGGGTCGTGCCAACCCGAAGTTCTCGAAAGAGGTCTCACCATGTTCGTCGTCGCTGGAGTCACCGGTCACACCGGGAAGGTCGTTGCCGAGACGTTGCTTGCTCAATCCCTGCCGGTTCGCGTCATCGTGCGAGACGCAAAGAAGGGCGAGGCGTGGCGCGCGCGGGGTGCAGAGGTGGCCATCGCTGAGATCAAAGACGTGAAGGCGATGACCCAGGCGCTGCGCGGCGCCACCGGCGTCTATCTGCTCAGCCCGCCCGCGATGGAGGCCACCGACATCTCGAAACATTCGAGTGAAGTGGCCAGTGCACTCAAGGCGGCCATCAACGAGAGCGGCGTGAAGCACGTGGTCTTCCTCTCGAGCATCGCGGCGCACCTGCCGTCAGGCACGGGCCCCATCGTGGGGGCGCATGTCATCGAGCAGGCGTTCAAAGATTTGAAGGCGCACGTGACGTTCCTGCGGGCCGGGTACTTCATGGAGAACCTGCTGGGCAGCCTGCACCCGATGAAGGAGCAGGGCGTGCTGCCGGCGATGTTCGATGCGCAGCGCAAGGTCGAGATGGTGGCGACGGCCGACATCGGCGCGGTCGCGGCCGAGCTGCTGCGCGCGGGAACTTCGGCCCCCAGGGTGGTCGAGCTCTCGGGCCCCTGGGCCAGTACGCTGACTGATGCGGCGAAGGTGTTCTCGGCCGCGCTGAAGAAGCCCATCAACCTGGCGCCGGTGCCTGCTGCGGCCCAGGTGGACGTGCTCAAGGGCGTTGGGCTCCCGGAGACGTGGGCGAAGGCGTACGCCGAGATGAACGCGGCGCTCGAAGCGAATCGGCTGGCGTTCGAAGGTACGCCGCGGCGCGGGCTGATCAGCCTGGAGCAATTCGCTGCTCGCTCCGTGAGCTGAGAGAGTCTCTGACCGTGCTGCTGACCTCGGTCTCGAGCACGAGACGCATCATTCGACTTTGCCGGTTGCGGCATGCATTTCAGGTGGTCTCGCGGCTAGAGTTTTTGGGTGCGTCTCTTCGGCTTGGTGGTCCTGGGTGTCCTCGGAGGATGTGGCGGTGGCAAGCTCTCGGGGTCGGCCATCGAGGTGAACGTCGAGGCGCCCCTCGAGGCGACCGCTGAGTGTGTGGAAGTCGTCGCGCTCAGCGCCGCCGGTGAAGAGCTCGACAGCACCCGCTTTTCCCGCGCGGGCAAGACTGCCTTTCGCGTGGCGGTATTTCCGGGTGGTGCGCTCGAGACCTCCGACGTGCTGGTCGAGGCGCGCGGTTTTGCCGGCCCTGCCTGCGACCAGCTCAGCTCACGCAGTGAACGTCGCACCGTGGCATTCATGCCGGGCATCACCCGGGTCACCGTCACGCTCGCCGCGCTCCCCCTCGGCGCCGACGGCGGGAGCGACGCAGGCGAGCCGTCGACCGACGGCGGCATTGATGCGGGCGGTCCGGACTCAGGCGTCGGCGACGCGGGGGCTGACGACGCGGGCACGGACGCCGGGCTCACCGACGCCGGGCTCAATGACGCCGGGCTCAATGACGCCGGTTTCGACGCCGGTTTCGTCGATGCGGGGCCGCCCGATGACGGCGGGTGCGCACCCCCGAAGGACGCCGGCGTGCGCTGTGGTAACAGCGGCGTCTGCGCGCTCGACCAGAGCTGCGCGCTCGGTTTCCCCTACCCGCCGAGCAACTTCGACCCTCGAGCGGTGCCCAGAATCTCAGGCATCGCGGATCTCGATTGTGACACCACCTTTGACTCAGAGCAGCTCACCTTCACGGCCGACTTCTGCGGCGAGCCACTGCCCGATCCCGAGATCATCACCCAGGACGGCGGCATCGAGGTCGTGGTGCTTGCCATGGCGGGGCTGAACATTCAGAGCACCAGAACCCTGACGCTCGTCGGTTCTCGCCCCGTCGTCTTCGCGATCTTTGGAAACGCCGCCATCGCGGGCACGGTGCTCGCCGAGGCGGGGGCAGACCTGGCCGACTGTGCCGGCAGCCGGGGCACGGCGGGCATCGCCGACAGTCAGAACGCAGGCTCGGGCGGCGCGGGGGCAGGCTTCGGTCGTTTCGGCGGCGACGGCGGGGCGGGCGGCCCGCTCGGAGGTGTCGGCGGCGCACCCCACGGCAATACGATGTTGGTGCCGCTCACCGGCGGCTGCTCGGGCGCCAACGGTGGGGCGGGCGGTGCGGCGGGGGGCGCGGGTGGAGAGGGCGGTGGTGCCGTGCAGTTCTCGGTCGCGGGCACGCTGACCGTGAACGGCCGCGTCGGTGCACGGGGGTTTGGCGGGGGCAAGGGGGCCGCGAACGCCACCGGCGGCGGCGGGGGCGGCGGCGCGGGCAGCGGCGGAGCAATCTTCCTCGAGGCCCAGACGCTTCAAGTGCTCGCAGCGCAGGTGACTGCCAACGGTGGCGGCGGCGGCGAAGGCGGAGGCACCTCGAACGTCGGCATCGATGGCCAACCAGGCAGCCTCTCGTCGGCCACCCCTGCGCCGGGTGGAGACGCGGACCCTCCCGATTTTCCGGGCTTCGGCGGCAACGGAGGCGCGGGGGTCATCAACGCTGCCCACGGCCGGAATCAGAGAGTCCGAGGCGGCGGTGGTGGTGCAGGTGGCGGCAGCGTGGGGCGCATTCGTTTCAAAGCGCTGATGTCGTGCCAGGTCGACGGCGGGGTCACCAGCCCACCCGCAACGCGAACGGGCTGTCCGTAGAGCCCTCGAAGGTGCGGGCCGCGTCAAGTTCATGACGAAGCGCGGGCGCTGCTCGTTCGCTACGCATTCGTACATGACCCGAAAGTTCCTGCTCCCGGCGGTGTCCACGCTGCTGCTTACCGCGAGCATCTGGTTCGGCTTCGAGAGCTGCGATCGCCGGCAAGCGGCTGACCGTGTTTCTTTCGCGGTGTGGGCCACCACGCCCGCGGGCGCGCGGGTGATTCTTCATGAACAACTCGATCGCTCGAATGACAGCGACTCGTGGACGGTCAATCGCATGGTGGCCATCGACCCGCTGACCGGCGCGGTGTCCGACCCGTGGTTCGTGCATTTCGAAAGCGACGATCGGGTCGTGCTCAGAGGCGCACGAGGCAGCTCACTCTGGTTTCAGGTGGGCGCCGAATCGTTCGTGGTGCCTGCCGCGGGCGGCGCACCGTTGCCGCTCGCTTCTCTGGCAGCGCAGTACCCGCTGATCCCCGCGCCCTGGTACTCGGCCACCGTCGACGTCGAGGGGCTGGTGCGCGTGGAGGCCGATGACCGCTCTCACTGGCACATCGACATGGGCACCCAGCTCGCCGAACGCGACACCTCGGCCCCCGAGGGCTGGCGGCCTGCGACGCAGTGGGCAGGCGCCAGTGGTGCGCTGGGCTTCGTCGACGTGCCCGTCCAACGCCATTCTGATCAAGCGCATTGGGCTCTTGCACCCGTCGATGAATACGGAGGCGTGGCGGGTGCACCGCTCGCGAGTCGCTTCGAGAGCCCGGTCTTCCTGGGCGCTCAGGTGATCGAGGTGGGCGGGCGCGCGTTGGTGGGTGAGCGCGCATCAGTCACCTGCATCGATCGTTCGGGCGCCCGCGGCTGGGCATGGGCGGTGCCTGAAGGCACGGCCGAACAATGGGCGGCGTGGCCCGTCGAAGGTGGCGCGTTGGTGCGCACCGATCGCCGCTTCACCCTGCTGGGCGGCGACGGGCAGGTGCGCTGGAGCGTGGTGCGATGAAGGCGTTTTTGCTCAACCGGGCCCGAGCACGGTGGGGAGCAGTTGCTGCATGCGCTCCCTCAGCCGCCCTGGAGCCCGCCAGTCGCCTCGTTGAT
>JAYTAT010000783.1:0-3029 GCA_043737315.1 Archangium sp. | reverse complement strand
CTGTCTGACGAGATGGCGCCCTGGCGCCTGGGCAACGGCTACGACCGGCCCATCTGCCGGCGCATTCTCGAGGAGCGTGGCGTGCCCCGCGAGGCCTTCGGCTGGGGCAAGAAGGCCGTGGCCGAAGACATGGAGTCACCACAAGGCGATCAGCTGCGCGAGATGTTCTTCGAACAGACCGGCTGGTCGAAGCTGACCGAGACGCTCTACCGACACCTGAACCTCGGCTACTACCTGAGCACGCGCGCACTGACGCTCGTGCAGCAGCGCGGCAATCGCTCGAAGATGATGCTCAACCCGGGCCGGGGCGACGGCAAACACCGCCTGGCGCGTTTCGCCGACCTGCAGAAGGCCACCTTCCTGATGGCGTCTGGTTGGCTCGCTGATCGGTACGCGAAGGACTAAGCAGTTGCCCTGAGAGGGGCTGCGCGTTGATCGATCGTTTCATTCCACCAGCGCTCCTCGCGGGCTCGCCTGATCTCGCACGAAGAGCGCGGCTCGCCGTGACGTTCTCGTGGGTGGCGACCGGGTTCTTCCTGGTCGCCGGCGCAAGCCAGGCGCATGTATCGAACGAAGCGGCCGCGGTCGTCGACGTCTTCTGCGCGGTGGTCACGATGCTCGCCCCGTTCGTGCTGCGCCGCAGTGGCCGCGTCGCGATGGTGACCCACGCGGTGCTCGCGCTGGTCTTCAGTGGGGTGCTCAGCCTCGCGGTGCTGGTGCGCGGCCCGGGGCTCAGCGGCGCGACGATACTCATGATGGTCACGCCGCTCTTCGCCACGCTGGTGCTCGGGGCACGCGGGGGCCTCGTCTGGCTGGGCATCTCGTTGTCCATGAGCCTGACGGTGGGTGTGCTCGGCCAGGCGGGGCTGATCAGCGATCACCTCAGCGGCGAGGTGAAGCTCATCAATGATCACTTCGTGCTGATCGTCTTCACCCTGGTGCTCTTCGCGATCGCCAACGTCTTCGAGAACCGCAAAGACGAAGCGCTGCGCCACATCTCTGAGCTGGAAGCGAAGCGGCGCCTGGCTGAATTGGGTCAGGCCCGCGCGCACGCCGCCGCGCAGCTCGCGCAAGCCGAGCAGTTCGCCTCGTTGGGCCGCATCGCCGGGGCGGCCGCGCACGAGATCAACAACCCACTGGCCTACGTGATGTCGAACCTCGAGTACGTGGCCACCAGCCTGCCTGGTGCCGACGAAGAGCTGCGCTCCGCCTTGCGGGACGCGCAGGAAGGCGCTCAGCGCATTCACCGCATCGTCACCAACATGAGCACCATCGTGCGCAGCGAGAATGAGCCGCTGACCTTCGTGTCGGTGACCGACGCGTTGACCCTCGCCATCAACCTCGCCGAGCCGCACACCTCGACCCGGGCGAAGGTGACCACGCGCTTCGAGAAGGTGCCGAAGGTGCACGCGAACGAGACGCGGCTGACGCAGGTCTTCTTGAGCCTGCTGCTCAACGCGGGCCAGGCGATACCGGCGGGGCGCGCGGGGGAGCACGAGATCGTGGTCGAGCTGAGGCTCAAGGAAGGCCAGGTGCAGGTGGAGATCAGCGACACCGGCACCCACCTCATCACCCGCGGTTTGGGGGAAGGTGAGAGCCTCGCGGTCATTCTGGGCGAAGCGGTGGTGCGTGGTTTTGGTGGCACGCTGTGTCTCGAGTCGGCGGCGCAGCGCACCGTGGCACGGCTCACCCTGCCCGCCGCCTCAGAATTTCGTGATGGAAGCCTCCGCAGCCGCTGATCATTCCGGGGTGAGCCGGCTCCCAAAGGCTGCAATCGCTGAAGTTGGCGACTGGCACGCATTCTGCGAGGAACGGTTCGGTTTCCTCTCACCCAAGGTCTCTTTCATGATCGCTCGATTCAGCAGCGCAGCGCTGGTGGCAACACTCGGAGTCGCACTCAGCAGCCAACCCGCGGAGGCCTGCGGGTGTTTCGCGCCCCCCGACCCGAGCGTGCCCATCGTGCAGGCCGGCGAGCGCATTCTGTTCTCCGTCAAGAACGGCGTGGTGAACGCCCACATTCAGATTCAGTACGCAGGTGAAGCAAGGGACTTCGGCTGGCTGCTGCCGCTGCCTTCCATCCCCACTTTGAAGCTGGGCACGGAAGAGCTCTTCACGCAGCTGATCAACACCACCCAGCCGCGCTACTTCGTGAACACCACCGTCACCGGCACCTGCGGCGGGTTCAACCGGTTCGGATCGGCCACGGCGGTGGGGGCGAGCCCCGAGAATGACGCCAGCGGTGGGCTGAACGCAGGCCAGTCGGTGCTGGTCACCCAGTCTTCCATCGGGCCCTACGACTACGCGGTGCTCCGGGCCGATCGCAAAGACGAGATGCTGCAGTGGCTGACCAACAACCGCTACTTCATTCCCACGGGCACGGAAGACGTGGTGGGCCCCTACATCCGCCCGGGCGCCTACTTCCTCGCGCTCAAGCTCAAGAGCGGCAAGTCGTCGGGCGACATTCAGCCGGTGGTGCTCGAGTACCCGTCGGATCTCCCGATGATCCCCATCATCCTCACCAGCGTGGCGGCCCAGCCGAACATGGGCATCCAGGTATGGATGCTCGGTGAAGGGCGGGCGATCCCCCGCAACTACAACCACGTGGTCCTCAATGACTCACAGATTAATTGGCTCGGCCGCGCACAGAATTACAACGACGTGGTGATCAAGGCCGTGTCGGAGGCGCCCGAGAAACACGCCTTCGTCACCGAGTACGCCGGCACCAGTTCCATCATGCACGACGTGCTCGACAGGCCGGGTCGCTTCGGCACCAACGCCGAGCTGGCGGCCATCGCCGACCCGGGCCTGTTCGTCGAGTACCTCTTCCGGCACGGCTTTGCGCCCTCGGCGAACAACAACAACAACAGCGGCTTCGGCTTCGGGCAGCCCGTGTTGCCGCCGCTGCTCAAGAGCCTGGTGCTCGCGCAGCTTCCCTTCCCGGCGTCGCTCAGCACGGAGACCACCGAAGACGATTTCCTCCGCCGGCTGCAGTTCTACCTGGGCGAGTACCGCGCGCAGCACCCGGAAAA
>JAYTAT010000782.1:0-3030 GCA_043737315.1 Archangium sp. | reverse complement strand
ACAAGAAAAATTAGTGTGGATGTATTCATCTTTCCTTAAAAAATAATCACAACCGGACTCTGCGACAAATGACTCAATACGTCTGATAAATTTAATTTCTAATATGCCCGATGGAGGCAGCGTCACCATCATCGGCAACTCGTCGGGCTGCGGTTGTTCGTCGAGCGATGCGATGGCCCCGCTGTTCGGCCTGCTGCTCCTGGCCCTGCGCCGCCGGGTCGCAGCGGGGGGCAAGAGGCGACGAGCGTGACGCGCGCTCACGGGGTGAACTCGCTCTTCGCCTGCTCGAACGTGGCGTGTTCGTCCGCGACGTCGAGGGTAAAGCCCGCGGCCTCGAGGTGAACGCCCGGCCGGGTGAGCACCACGCCCGCGTCAGAAGAAGCCTGCCCCGTCGTGCCCAGCGTGCGATCGAAGGCGACGGTGGGCGTGGCGGCGCGCAGGTTGTTCGGCCCAGCCAACGTCACGCCGCCTTTGCCTTCGAACTGACCTGAGAAGAGATTGCCGGTCACCAGCGGCGCCGACAGCCGCGTGCCGTCAGCGACGAGCAGCACGCCCGCGTCGTAGACCACCACGTCGCCCGGGTTTCCCACTTCGCGAAACATGTCGAGCCGGTCAGCGGTGGTCACCACCCGCAGCGTGTCGGCCGACCACGAACGAATCGCCGCGCGCTCGAGCCGCAGATCGGGGTGCGACGGATCACGCACTGGCTGCGGCGGCCGGGAACACGAGCCCATCAAGAACAGTGAAACCCAGAGCCGCAAGAGCGCGAACACTACATGCTGCGGCCTCGCTGCTCACCCTGCTCGCGCTCGTCATCACGCAGCAGCGCGCTCTCGATCGAACTCCGCGAGGAACTCGGGCCACTGCGGCGCTGCCGGGGGCGTCTTCCACTGCCGCAGATCCGCCACCCCACCGCGTCGGGGAGCGCCTGGTAAAAAGGTGTGGATCAACGGCCTTGCCCCCGGCAACCAACGGGTGCCATGACGGCCCTCGCCTTCTCCCACGGGTACATGTCGAACGACCTCGCCGCGGTGGCCGACCCTCTTCGTACGCTCGCCCTGGCCGCGCGGGACGGGGAAAGTGTTGCCTTTACGCAGCTTTACGAACGCACTCGCGACCAGGCGTGGCGCGTTTTGTACAAGGTGGTGGGCCAGAGCCCCGACCTCGAAGACCTCGTGCAGGAGTCGTACATTCAGCTGATGCGGGCCCTCAAGACGTACCGGGGTGATTCGCGGGTCTCGACCTTTCTGCATCGGGTGTGCGTCAACGTGGGGCTGATGCACCTGCGTGGCAAACGGCGCCGCAAGGAAGATGCGACCGACGAAGTGCCCGAGAACCCGACCGACGAACGCCACGACCCTGAACGCGCGGCACAGGTCAAGCAGGCTGCCGTGTTGGTGCAGCGTGCCCTGTCGGAACTGAGCGAGGAAAAAGCGTCGGTGTTCGTGTACCACGAGCTCCTGGGCATGAAGCCCGAGGAGATCTCCGAGCTCGTCGACTGCCCCGTGAACACCGTGCGCTCACGTTTGAACCGCGCCCGGCAGGATTTCACGTCGGCCGTCGTGAAGCTGAAACGAGGCGATGCATGAGCCACCTCGAACACGACACGCTCTGGGCCCTGGCCCGCACCGAGCTCGACGCCGCCGATGCGCAGACCGCGCGATCGCACCTTTCGGGCTGCGCCGATTGCCGGGTGGCCTTCGAAGACGTGCAGCTCGCGCAGCAGGTGCTCAGCGTGTTGCCCGAACCGCCTCCGATGCCTGAGCAGATGGCGCGCCGCGTGGCCGCCTCGATTGCCGAAGCCGCCGATGCGCAGGCCGCGAAGAGCTTCACTTCGTGGTGGTCGTCACTCTTCACGCCGCGTTTCGTTCTCGCGGCCGCGCTGGGCGTGGTGCTGGTCACCGCCGCTGCGTGGTTGCTCGCGTCCGCCACGCCTCAAGTGACGCAGCCCGCGCCGATTGCGCTCCCTGCGAAGGCCCCCTCGCCCGCGCCGTTCGTGGTGGCGCCCGCCCGGAAACTCTTCGCCACGGTGGCGAGCGCGAGCAAGTCGACGACCAACAAGGCCCAGGTGCTCGCTGAAGGTGCGACCGTCACCACGCAGAAGGGCGGCAGCGTGTGGATGAAGTTGCCCGATGGGTCGCGCGCGGGGCTGACCTCCACTTCCGAAGTGAAGCTGCTGACGCTCGAAGCAGCCCAGCTCACCCTCGAGCTCAACCGCGGCAGCCTGGCGATGGTGGTGCCGCACCGCGAAGACCGGGTGCTCACCGTGCGCGCCGGTGACCTGCAGGTGATCGACCTGGGCACCCGCTTCCTCGTCTCGCGTGAAGCCAACCGCACGCTGGTGGCCGTCGAAGAAGGCAAGGTGCAGGTCAACACGCCGTCAGGCAGCCGCGAGGTCACCGCCAATCACGCCGTCAGCTGGAGCAACGGCCAGCTCACCGAGCTCGCCTGGGAGTCCACGCCCTCAGCGCCGCAGACGGCCAACGTGGAGCCCGTACCTGAAGGTCAGCCCAGGTCCATCGCGCGCCTCGGCAACGAAGACGAGCCAGAAGACGGCCCGCCACTGCCCGAAGAGGTGCAAGAACAAGAAACACAACAGCCTGCGCCGCCGCCGGATCGTACGCCTGTCGCAGCCGACGAGCAGTGGGCAGGGCCTCCGGTGAAGAACGCGCCCGCGCCGGTGCCCTCCAAGCGGATGAGCACTGCCGAGCGCGGGTTCTCGCTCAAGAACATCGAGCGCAAGTTGCGTGAAGTGGGCACGGTGCTCACCTCGCCCACCGGTCGCGCGGCGGCCGCTCGCAACGTGACGCTCACCGCTGATGCCGGTGATTGTCATCACGCGCTTCGGTTGGCGGATCGGTGGCTGAGCGACCCCATCACCGGTGCAGTTGATGAAGCGGAGATGCGCCAGGGCGTGCAGCTTCAGCAGGTGCGGTGCCTCAATCACCTCGGTCGCACTCAGGATGCGGAGACGATCCTGAAGATGATTCAGACGGTGCACTGAAGTGTGACGACGCAGACGTAAAAAAA
>JAYTAT010000781.1:0-7505 GCA_043737315.1 Archangium sp. | reverse complement strand
GCCCGCACATCCTGGGCGGCACGCTCTTCAGTTCGACCGGTGACGCCGAGACCACCGCGCGCGCGTTTCTGAACAGCCGCGCGGCCGAGTTCCACCTCGAGGCCACCGCGCTCACGCTCTCCACCACGCGCGAAGGCCTCGCTGGCCGCTACCTTCGCTTCGCCCAGCACCAGCGCGTGGCAGATCTCATGCTCCCGGTGTTCGAAGGTGAAGTCATCGTGCTGGTACACGACGACGGCGCCCGGCGCGAAGTGCGCGCGCTCAACCTGCAGCACCACGAAGAAGCGGCCTCCGTCACCGAGCTGGGCGACCTCGGCGCGACCGCCGCCACCACCCGGGCGCTCGCCGCAGTTCAGGCCGTGGGCCCCTTACAGAACGAACCTGTCGCCACGCGCGGCATCTTCGTCACCGGGGCCGGCCTGCCCCGCATCGCCTGGCGTGTGAAGGCCGCCACCGAGGCCCCGCCGCACGACTGGACCGTCTACATCGACGCCGCCACCGGCGAGGAGCTCGGCCGCCGCGACGGCGTTCGGTACATCAACGGCACCGCGTATGTATTCGACATGAACCCGGTGGCCTCCACCGGCGATACCTCGCTGCGTGATGGGAACAACGCCACCACCAGCGCGCTCGACGCGGCGCGTTTTCTGGTCACCCTGCCCCGCCTCGATGGTTCGGGAAATACGAGCGGCACCTTCGCCGACGTGCGACCTCGCACCGCGGCCCGGGTGAACTCGCCGACGAACGCGTTCCTGTTCGCGCGCGACGCGATCGGCTTCGAGCAGGCCAACGTCTACTTCCACCTCGACCGCGTGCAGGCGCACATTCAGTCGCTGGGTTTCATGAACGTGAACAACCGTGTTCAAGAGGCGATCGTCGACGCGCAGAACGCCGACAACTCGTTCTATTCGGGCAACAACCAGCGGGTGAACTTCGGCCTGGGCGGCGTAGATGACGCGGAAGATGGCGACATCGTGGTGCACGAGTACGGCCACAGCATTCAAGACGACCAGGTGCCGAACTTCGGCGGTGATGATGAGGGCGCGATGGGTGAAGGGTTTGGTGACTACCTCGCCGCGTCGTTCTCACTCGCGCTGGCGCCTGATGCCGGCCACGCCCAGCTGAGCGACCCCGCGTGCGTGGGCGACTGGGATGGCACCGCGTATTCGATGGAGACCCCGCGCTGCCTGCGCCGCGTCGATGGCGACAAACACTACCCCGAGGATTCTCAGAACGCAGTGCACGCCGACGGTGAGATGTGGTCGGCGACGTTGTGGGATCTGCGGGCGCGCCTGGGCGGCGACCCGATGGACAAGCTGGTGCTCGAGCACCACTTCCTGCTCGCAGGCAACGGCACTTTCGCCGCGGCCGTGCAGGCGTTGATCGCCGCCGACGTGAACTTGAACGCCGGCGTGAACGGCACGCTCATTCGCCGCCGCGCCATCGCGCATGGGCTCTCGCGTGTGCTCAGCAGCCCGGCCTTCAGTGGGCCCACCACCAGCCTGCCCGTCGCTGTCGGGCCGGTGCGTGATTCGGTGGGAAGCTACCGGTCTGACACCGACGAGACCAACACGGTGAGCGTGCCGGGTGCGACGGGGCTCATTCTTCACTTCACCCGCGTCGAATTGGAGACGCACAACTCGTGCTTCCAGACCGGCTGCGACAACATCTACCTGACCAACGCCGACGGAGATCTCTTTCAGGTGCTCACCGGCACGCTCGCCAACGTCACCTCGGTGGCGGTGCCCGGCGACACGGTGAACATCAGGTTGGTGAGCGATGGTTCGCAGGCGCGCTTCGGCTACCACGTGGATCGCATCGATGTGCTGGGTGCCCCGGTCGATGCGGGCGTCGTGTTCGACGGCGGGATGGATGTGGTCGATGCGGGCCGGCCCGCCAGGGATGCGGGGCCGATGGAACCCATCATCGACGCGGGGATGGCGCCTCCGTTTCAGGATGCGGGCGTGCGTGATGCGGGTCTTCCCCAGATGGACGGGGGCGTGGTGATTCGGGCCAAGACGCTCGAGGCGTATGGAAATGAGCGGTTGTCTCCGGCCATCACGCGCGGGTGTGGTTGTGGCGCGACCACTGGCCTCGAAGGCTGGGCGGCGCTCGCGATGCTGGGGTGGATCAGCCGGCGCAGGCGGCGCTGAGCTGGGAATTGCCTCAGGGAGGCGGCCTTTTCTTGTGAGCTGCAGACTGGGCCCGGCGAAGGCACTCGACTGGCTGCAGTAAGCAGTGCCTGTCCGGGGGGCTCGGAACCCGCGACCAGCATGATATGGCCACCGCTCTCCCGCTCTACGTCGAGGTAACGCCTTGGGTTTCTTGAGTTCGTTGTTCAAAAAGAAGGACCCCGCGCCCCCCCGTGCGGCCCCTCCAGTCGCCCTGTCGTGGCGGGTGACCACCGTCACGAAAGAGACGCCTTCGACCGCCAGCTTCGAGGTCGACGCGTCGATGGACTTCAAGGCCGGTCAGTTCGTCTTGCTGCGCCCCACTGCGGCGATGCCCTGGCGCGCCTACTCGTTCAGCCGGGCGCCGGGTGCTCCGCTGCGGCTGACCGTCAAGAAGGTCAAAGACGGCCAGGTCTCGACGCATCTCACCGAGAAACTGGCGGCAGGTGACGTGCTCGAGGTGAAGGGCCCCTACGGCCAGTTCGTGCTTCCGGCCAGCTTCACCCGCGCGTTGTTGATCGCCGGAGGCAGCGGCATCACCCCCTTCATCTCGATGCTCCAGGAGCAGCAGAAGAAGGGCTGGCCCGCGCAGGTCTCCCTGCTCGACTTCAACCGCATCAGCGCTGAGCAGATTCTCAAGGCCGAGCTCGACGCCCTCGTGGCCAGCAGCGCCGGCAAGCTCGAAATCATCTACCTGCTCGACGACGCGGCCACCGGCCCCAAAGGTCCGCCCTCGAAGGACGTGCTCGGCGCCTTGCTCGCAGGGCAGGCGCAGCCCGACGTGGTGGCGATGTGCGGCCCCCAGCCGATGATGGACCTCTCGCGCGAAGCGGTGAACGCGCGTTTCCCCGGCGTCACGCTGCTCGAAGAGAAGTTCACCATGTCGCACGATGAGGGCGGCAGCGGCGCCACCGTCACGGTCGAGCTGGTGCAAGACGGGAAGACCAGGCCCTTTCCGGTGAAAGACGGCGAACACGTGCTGGCCGCCGCGCGGAAAGCAGGCCTCAACCTCTCGGCAGGCTGCGAGATGGGCGCGTGCGGCGTGTGCCGGGTGAAGGTGCTCTCGGGCTCCATTCACATTCCCGACGATGCGTGTCTGTCTGATGGCGAAAAGGCCGACGGCTACGCGCTGGTGTGCGTGGGTACGGTCAAAGGCAGCTGCCGCATCGAACCTGCGCCCTGAGGCGCCATTGAACGACGTGCTGCTGAGGGTGGAGCCTGCTGACTTCGTGCGCCTGGTAAGCAGGCGGCGCAAGGCGGTGGTGCCGGTCTTTTTGCTCTGCAGCGTCATCGCCACCACCATCCTCGTCATCGAGTACCGGCTGATGTTGATCGCCTTCGTGGTGCTGCTGCCGGCGCTCGTCGGCGTGCTCGACGTGGTGATGGTGTCGCGCAGCGTGAAGAACCTGGGCCTCTGCGAAGTGCGGCTCGACGGCGAGTGGCTCGCGTTGAGTCGTACGGCGCGGGTGAAGCTCGACGCCATCACGCTGGTGCGCGTGCAGCCCGACGCGGTGGTGCTGGTCGAGCACACGCCGCCCCAGAAGATGCGTGGTCACCTGCTCGCAGCCGAGGGCGCCGCCCAGGTTCCGTTGCTCGCCGTGTTGCGCTCACACGGCCGCACGGTCCGCGCAGAACAGAACACCATCACTCAGCTCACCGCCTTCATCTGGGGCGCGTTGGCCAACCTCGTGCTGGGCAAGGTGGCCGCGGTGCTGGTGTTGGGCTTCATCGTCTACACCATCAAAGGTTTTACTGACGGGTCAGGCCCCGGCTGGGAAGCAGTCGCCTGCTTCGGCGGCGCGCTTTTGGCGATGACGGTCAAGGTGCTCATTCATCGTTTCGCGCTGTCGCCTTCGAGCAGCAGTTCCGTATAACCCCGGGCCATGCTCGTTCTTGGCCTTGCGCTGACGTTGTTCGCGGCACCTTCTGCGCGGCTGATGCCCGAAGAACCGGCGTTCACGGCGGAGCGGATGATCGAACTCGACCGCGAGCTGCGCGTTCTCAATGCGCGCATCCAGGAACTCAAGCCGCGCATGCCCACCGGCTTCATCCTGGGTATCGCCTTCGGGTTCTCTTTCGCGGTGCTCCTGTTGCCTGGCCTCCCCTTGCTTATCTCGGGGTCGAGCCTCGCGGCCGGCGCACTCATCGCGTTCGGGGGCCTGCTGACCGCCCTCGGAGGATTGGGATTGGTTGCGGCGCTGCTGTGCATCGTGCTGGGCAACAACGCCGAGTCCGACATGGCCGACGAACGGGCGCGCATGGTGGAGCGCAGGGATGAACTCAAACAGACCCTGGAGCCGTACCTGGAGGCGCCGATGCCGCAGTTCGTGCCCGGCGTGCAACTTCACGTGCCCGCGCCCCGGTTGATGACGCTCGCGCGCTTCTAACGCCGGGTGGTGGTCTGACCCCCGTCGGTAATCCAATCGGACACGTCGTGTTCGAAGGTGAGGAAAGACACGAAGGCAAAGGCGAGCAAGCCCATCACCACCAGCGCCACCACCACGGCCAAAAGCTCTTCCACGGGTTTCTTCATCTTGAGCACCTCGCTCTCCTAAGGCAGTAACCACCCGCCCCGGGGGATGCCTCCAGCCGATCCGACAGTGCGCGCTTCGTGGCTTCCACCCGCCATCGACGCTGCTAAGCGGGGGGCATGGAACGCCTCTTGAGCCCTTCGCGCTATTACGCACGCGTCTTCGGCCTCGTCACCGCTGTCGTGTTGGGCTTCCTGCTCTTTCGGTTGCTCTCGCCCTTCTTCGCGCCGCTGATGTGGGCGACCTTGCTGGCGTTCATGCTGCAGCCGGCCAATCGCAAGCTGCTCTCGCGCGGGCAGAAACCTGGCCTGGCGGCGGGGTTGCTCACGGCGGCGGCCTTCGTGGTGGTCTCCGGCCCGGTGACGCTGTTCGTCTTCGCGTTCCTCCGGCAGGCAGGTGACCTGCTGATTCGATTCCAGACCGAGGCCTCAGAGCGCAGGCTGCCCGCCCTTCAGCTCATCCTCGAATTGGCCCCGGTGCAGGCGGTGCTGACCCGGGCCGGCGAGTTCACCTCGCTCTCGAAAGACCAGATCCTCGCGTCGGCAGCAGAAGCGGCACAAGGCGCGTTGCAGCAGGTCGCGTCACTGGGCGGCACGGTGGTGGTGGGCGCGTTCAACGTGCTCAGCCAGTTCGCCTTCACCATGTTCCTGCTGTTCTTCTTCCTGCGTGACGGGAAGGGCATGTTGGAGCGCGGCATTCGACTGGTGCCGATGGCGGCCAGCCGCAAGGTCGACCTCGCGGGTACGCTGGGGGGCGTCACGCGCGCGGTGGTGCTCGGCACGCTGGTCACCTCGCTCGTGCAGGGCACGCTGGTGGGCGTGGGCTTCGCCATCGCCGGGCTCGCTTCACCCCTCGTTTTCGGAGCGGTCGGCGCGCTCGCCTCGCTCATTCCCATCGTGGGCACGGCGTTGGTCTGGGTGCCTGCGGTGGTGACGTTGATCGCGCAGGGTCAGACCGGGTGGGCCATCTTCCTCGCGCTGTGGAGCATCATTCTGGTCGCGGGCAGCGACAACGTCATCAGGCCGTTGATCATCTCCGGCAGCTCGAACGCGTCGACGCTGCTGGTGTTCGTGGGGTTGCTCGGCGGCATTTCGGTCTTCGGGTTCGCCGGCATCTTCATGGGGCCGCTGGTGCTCACCCTGGTCGCGACGTTGCTGCAGTACGCCGACTCCGAGCTGCCTCGCGCGTCGTTCATCGGGCTCAATCCCCCGTCTTCGCCCGAGCCACTGGCTGAGCTGACACGAGAGGCGGTGACGGAAGCTCCTGCGGTTCCGCTCGCGGCGCCCCCTCAGGTCGAGACCAAAATCGACAAGTGAGAAGTCACCGCTCTTCACGCGAGAGGGTGAGGGCCCTTCGACCACCAGAAGGAACTACTTCTTCGCGCGGGGCGGCAGCTGCAAGTCATCACGCACGTACAGCCGCGCATCCCACAAACAGTCTTTCGCAGGCACCTCGACCACGGTCACCTCGCCGAACCACGCCGCGGTCGCGAGGTCGGCCTTGAGCTCCTCGAGCGCCGCTTTTGCTTTCACCGGGTCGCGCCCGCAGACTTCGATGCGCGACCTGGCCGTGTCGCCTTCCGGGCGCGGGCCTATCCACACCACGGTGGTGTTGCGGCCCTTGTTGCGCTCGATGAGGTGATCTTCCACCGCGTGCAGGCCCTTGAGGTTCGCCGACTTTGAGAGCACCTCGATGCCGATGCGCGGCTCGCAGCCCAGGTAGTGGCAGTAGTAGCTCCCCGAGGGGAAAAACGGAGCGGGCGCCGTCGACTGCAGCGTCATCGCGCGCGCCGCAACCACCCCCACCTTCGCGGTGTAGTCCTTCTTCGCGTCTTTGCAGGCGGGGCCTTTGCAGCCGGTGGCCTTCACCTCGATGGTGTCTGCGTTGACCATCTTCCACGAGCCGGAGACGACGGTCTGACCCTTCGCCTTGTCCACCAGGTGGCCTTCGTAGACACCGCGGCTGCGCAAGCCGATGTACTGCCTGGCGTCGCCGATCTCAGTGTTGTCGATGAAGTCGGTCGGAGAAGGAAGCTGCGAGAGCGAGAGCGCGAGGAGGGCGGTCAGCATGGACGCACAGTGTAGCTGGAGCGACCTCGTTGAGGCAGCATTCGGCCCCCATGAGCGCCCCGCCGGACGGCTTCAGGTCTCGACTGACGTGTCGATGAAGCCGGCCAACTTCCCATCGGCGGTACGGCCCACCATCAGCTCCGGCGCGAGGGCCGACGCGCAACGTACGCAGGAAGGCGAGGTTGGCACCGGGCAGGTCACTGTCACGTCACAAATTCGCGTCAGCCCGGTTCGCCGCGAGCCGACTTCTCCACAGCTTCACGATGGGCAGCGATGAACTCGTCGACCTCTGTGTCCTCGAGGCCCAGGTCTCGCAGCACGCCCGGGTAGACCAGCTTGAACGCCGGCGAGTCAGCCGCGTCGCGAAGCAGAAAACTCACCTTGAGCACCGCGGCTCCAAACAACTTCTGCTCGCGCGTCTTGGCAGCCATGGTCACTCATCTTCTTCGTCGTCGTAGTCCGGCATCACCTGCATCTTGGCGATGACCGCGAGCTTCTCGGGCACCATCACCAGCCGGCGCCAGTGGCCTTCACCTTCCGCCTTGCCGGTGACGCCCTTCACCTCGTCAGCGGCCTTCAACATCTGCGAACGCGCTTCGGGCGTCAGCAGCATCACCCCGTACACGCGGCCGTGTTTCGCCGACTTTTCCGCGAGCAGCTTGCCTGCAGCGATCAACGCGGGATCAGCCGCGGGGGTCAGCGTGCGTTCGTCGATCTCCCGGCCCCGGCCACGA
>JAYTAT010000780.1:0-7506 GCA_043737315.1 Archangium sp. | reverse complement strand
CCGAAGACGCCGCGTCACGATCGAGCCTTGCGATGCGCGCCGTGGGGAAGGCATCGGCCACCTCTGCCTCGATGCGCTCGGTACCCACGCCCAGCTCGAGCATCGGCCCCGAACATTCGGGACACGAACGAGGCACCGACCTCGCCTTGCCGCAGTAGTGACACTGCAGTTGCCGCGCAGACAGGTGGTGCGTCATGCACACGTCGCAGTCTTCGCAGCGGATCGACTGGCCGCAGACCTCGCACACGATGAAGGTCGAGTGCCCGCGCCGATTGAGAAACAGGATCACCTGCTGTTTCTTGTCGAGTGTCTCGCCGATGGCGGTGCGCAGCGTGGGCGAGAGCATCGGGGGCTCGGTGCCTTTGTTCTCCGCGGACTTCGGCCGCTCGATGCGCAGGTCCACCAACTGCAGCGTCGGCATCGGGCGATCGTCGACACGTTTGGTCAGGTTCACCAACCCGTAGCGGCCCTTGCGCGCGTTCTCCCAGGTCTCCAACGACGGCGTCGCGCTGCCCAGCAGCACCATCGCGCCCACCTGCTTGGCGCGCACCACCGCGAGATCGCGCGCCTGGTAGCGCAGCTTCTCTTCCTGCTTGAACGAAGGATCGTGCTCCTCGTCGACCACCACGATGCCCAGGTTGGGCACCGGCGCCCAGATCGCGCTGCGCACGCCCACGGCCAGCTTCACCGTGCCCGCGCGCAGCTCCTGCCAGTGCCGAAGCCGCTCGCGATCTTTGAGCCCCGAATGCAGCAGCGCGACGTTCTGACCGAAGCGGCTGCGAAACCTGCCGACCAGCTGGGGCGTGAGCGCTATCTCGGGCACCAGAATGAGCGCGCCTTTGCCCAGCTCGAGCGAGCGCTCCACCAGGCGCAGGTAGACCTCGGTCTTGCCACTGCCTGTCACGCCGTGAAGAAGAAAAGGCGCGAAGCCCCCGGCGTCGAGTGACTTCGTGAGGGTGGCGACGGCGACTTCCTGCTCGGGGGTCAAGGCGGCCGGGCGTGATTGCTGAAGACCCTCACGAACGCCGTGCACCACGCGTTCTTCTTCGAGCTGCACGAAGCCGCGCGTCGCGAGCTTCTTGAGGTTCTCTTTGGCGCCGGGAATGGCGTGGGCGATCTCTTCGACCGGTGCGCGTCCTCCCACGGCCAGCAGGTAGCTGAGCGTCGCGTGCTGCGCATGCGCGCGGGTGAGCGGCTCGAGGGTCGCCGCCGAGAGTGCTCTTGCGAAGACGATGACGTCGGCCTTGGCGGTCTTGCCCTCGTCGGCCTTGGTCAGGCCCGGAGGCAGGGCGGCGCGCAGGGCCTCACCCAGCGGGTAGCGGTAGTGGTGCGCGGCGAAACGCACCAGCTCGACGATGTCGGGTGGGAAGGAGGGCTCGAGATCGAGGATGCGTTCTATCGGTCTGAGCTTCTTGACCACGTCGGGCGGCGGCTGCGCAGCGGGGGCAAGGTAGAACCCCAGCGTGATGCTTCGCCCGAAGGGCACGCGGATTCGTTGACCGGGCTTGAGTTTGTCAGCCAGCTCGGGCGGTACCAGGTACGTGAACTCGCCTCGCACCGGCCGGCCGACGGCGACCCACGCGTACGCCCTCTCTTCTGCGGGGGAGAACGAGAGTTGGCCGGTCACTCAGAACTTCACGGCGTTGAGATCAGCTTTCGGGTTGGCGTTGAGCACCATCACCCGCAGCTGCGGCTCGTTGCCTTTGTAGACCTCGAGCACGCGCGGCCAGATTTCACCCGTGGCCTGAGAGCTGTAATCAGAGAACCGCACGTCCCACGCGGTGCCCGACGCGTCGTTGAACTTCACGCGCGAGGGCAGAAAGCGCTCTTTGTAGATCCACACCTGCGACTGCCCTTCGGCCTTCTGCCCGATGAGATAGCTCACGGTGCCGTTGAAGCGGGCCAACGAGACGGCCTTCAAGTCGACCTTCATCGAGCTCAGGTACCGGGTGACGGCATCCCGCGTCGCGCCGTCTTCCGACGACTTGAGCGAGAGCAACGCGCACGCCTGCTCGAGACCGACCAGCAGTGCCTGCACCTCACCACCTTCGGAGCGGCCCTTGCCGCTGCTCGACACGGCCGCCAGCACCTTGGTGGATTCGGGGGACGAGAGCTCCAACCTGCATCGCCCCGGGAATCGCACGGCCAGCGAGGCGTTGAGCATCAGCTCGCCGCTGTTCCAGGTGATCCCCATCAGCGCCGCAACGTCTCTGGCCAGCACCGGAGCGACCGCCGCCACGCCCTCGGCTTTCAGGTTTGAGACCGTCAACCCATCGCGCTCATTGGAGAAGCGCTTGAGCACGCCGTACGACGGCATGATGATCGCCACGATCAACGCGAGAACGGCGGCCTTCATCGGCCCACCCGGGTGCACCCTTGTCGGAGCTGACCAGTCATGACACGCGGCACATTACTCAGAGGCATGCCAAAGCCGTAGTAGAGGTTGAACCCACGGTGAGAAGAAACTTCGTCCTCCTGCTGTCTCTCGCGTCTTCGCTGGCCGCCGCTCAACAGGTGTCGGGCGTCAACGGGCCCGATCTGCGCGACCTGCAGAGCTCCCGCAACATGGCGATGGGCGGCGCGTACGAGGCGCTGGGGTACGGCGCTGAGACCATCGGTGGAAATCCCGCCGGGCTCACGCTCTACAAGCGCTACCAGATGGAGGCGACCGGCTCGTGGGACGTACCCCAGGGCTACGGCTTCGGCTCGGTCGCGCTGGCCGACTCCACCAACCCGCTGGCGATGGGCATCTCGTATCACTTCGCCACGTTCACCAAGGCGATGCCCGACGGTACGCAGGGCCGCGCCTTCGCGCACCTCACCACCGTGGCGCTCGGTTACGCCTTTGGCGATCTCATTCACGTCGGTCTGACCACGCGGCACCACGTGCTGGTCGGTGCGTCGAACTCGAACTCGATCAGCTTGAACGGCGGCATCATCGCCCGGCCGGCGCAGTGGCTCACTTTAGGCTTCTCGGGTCACAACCTGATTCACGTGTGGAACCCCGACGTCACCCGCTACTTCGTCGCTTCCATCGGCATTCAGATCCTCGGGCAGCTCACGCCCGCGTTCGATGTGCGCATGGACTTCAACCAGAAGGATCCCCGCCTCGCCTACCACGGCGGCATCGAGTGGCTGATCGCGCAGACCTTCCCCGTGCGCATCGGGTACCAGTTCGACGGCATCGCAAACCACCAGTACCTCTCGGCGGGCATCGGCTGGTTCTCCGACGGCAGCGGCATCGACTTCGCGTATCGCCATGAACTGGGTGGCGCGCAGGGCCAGCTGCTCTCGTTGACGCTCAAGCTTCAGCTCTGACTACGGCATCAGGAGCCGCGCATCGCGCAGCACTTCATCGAGCGAGCCTGGCTCGGTGAAGCGATACACCCCGCGCACCTGCAGCTTCGCGTCGACCAGCGCGAAGTAGCTGCCGTGCACCACGGTGTTCAGGTCTTTGCCGTCGCCTTGATCCATCGGCTGCAGCATGCCCTGGCGAATCACCTTCTCGAGCTCGGGCCGTTCACCACGCACGAAGTGCCAACGATCGAAGTCGGCCTTGAACTTCTGCCCGTACGCCGTGAGCACCTCGGGCGTGTCGTTCTCGGGGTCGACGGTGAAGCTGACCAGCCCCAGCGCGGGCAGCTCGGTCTTGCTGCGATCCTGCAGGGTGCCCATCTTCGCGGTGAACTTGGGGCAGACGTTGGGGCAGCGGGTGAAGATGAAGTTCGCCACCCAGACCTTGCCGGTGAGCGCCTCTGAGTTGAACGCCGCACCCGACTGATCGACGAACGCGAAGGGGGGCACGGTGGAGAGCACCGGCAGCTCGACCTTGAGCGAAGGCCGCGCCGCGGTGGCCCGCCAGCCAATCAGGCCCATCAGCGCCACGCCCAGCAGGGCGACCCACAGCACCGGCCGCTTGAGCAGTGGCGCCTTGGACTTCTGCGGGCGAATGGGCCCGGTCGGGGGTGACGCGATGCTCACCTACTTCGACTCTCGCTTGATCAACGAGCCGAGGATCTTGTCCATCCACATGTGGCTGATGCCGAAGTTCCTGTCGGGATCGCCGAAGTGGTGAGCCAGGTGGTGCGCGCGCAGCTTCTTGCCCCACTCGGTGAGAGGCTCGCGGTGGTGCGTCGACCAGTGCAGGAAGTCGTACCAGAGGTAGCCCGCGACGATGCCCGCCCAATACGGAATGGTCACGTCGGGGCGATGCAGCAGCGAGAGGCCCAAGGCGATCAACGTCGCCAGCCCGATGCTGACGGTGATGGGCATCACCAGCCGGGTGTCGTCGTCAGGGTACTTGTGGTGGAAACCGTGGGCGGTGGGGCCGGGCCAGGTGTGGAAGATCTTCTTGTGAATCCAGTACTCGAGCAGCTGCCAGGTCAGGAAACCCAGCGGGAGCACCACCACGGTCTCCAGCGGCGTGGTGAGACCCTGGTACAGCGAGTAGCCGAGCAGCGCGGTGGCCACGGGGATCCAGAAGATGAACGGCGTGCGCGGGTGCACCTTGGAGAAAAACTCGAGGAAGTCGCTCTCGAACATCCGGCCGCGCGTGTTTCTGACGTATTGCCGTAAATCCATGTGAGCGCTCTAACCGAGCAGCGCCCAGCAAGGCAACTGGCGGGAAGCCCGGGAATTACGGCTGCTTCGCGTCGAGAGTACCCGCCTGACTGGGCTCTGGGGGCACGCGCGAAAACGTGCTCCGCGCCGCGAACAGCGCGAGCACCAGCAGCCCGCTGCCTGCAAAGAACGCCGCTCCGGGGATCTTCACCGGCGCCTTTTCGCTGATGAAGAACCCGAACAGGTTCGTGGCGATGAGGGGCCCCAGCACGCTGGTGATGCTGGTCACGCTGGCCAGCCCACCCTGCAGCATGCCCTGCTCGTTGGGCGGCACCGACTTCGACATCAGCCCCTGCGCCGCCGGGCCCGCGATGCCACCGAGCGAACCGAAGACCAGGAAGAAGTAGAGCATCCACCCCGAGGTGGCCAGGCCGTAGAGCACGAAGGCGATGCTCGAGACGATGATGCCCATCGTCAGCGCCTTTCGTTCACCGAGCTTCGGGATGATCCTGCGCACCAACCCGCCTTGTACGATCGCAGCCGTAAGGCCGACCACCGCCAGCGAGATGCCGGTGTCTTTGATGTCCCAGTCAAAGCGGTACTCGGTGAACAACACCCACGTGCTCTCGAGGCTGCGCTGCGCCACGCCCACGAGGAACAAGGTCAACGCGAGGCCCAGCACCACCGGGTACTTCGTCAGCGCGCTCAACGTGCCGATGGGGTTCGCGCGGCCCCACGAGAAGGTGCGGCGGTTCTTCAGCTCGAGCGACTCGGGCAAGACGAACAAGCCGTACATCGCGTTGGTGAACGCGAGCAGCGCGGCGACCACGAACGGGAAACGGATGCCGGGCAACACGGCGTAGCCCGCCACCTCAGAGATGAAGTGCGGCAGCGGCATCGACACGTTGCCCAGCAGCGCCGAGAGCAGCGGCCCCGCGATGAAGCCGAGGCCAAAGGCCATGCCGATGAGCCCGAAGTTCTGCGCGCGTTTTTCCGGAGGGCTGACGTCGGCGATGTATGCCGCGGCGGTGCCGATCGACGCGCCGCACAACCCCGAGACCACGCGGCCCAGGAAGAACCACGCCAACGAAGGCGCGAAGGCGAGCAACACGTAGTCGAAGCCGGTACCGAACAACGAAATCAACAAGACGGGCCGGCGGCCGAAACGATCCGACAGGCTGCCCATGATGGGCGAGAAGATGAACTGCATCAGTGCGTACGCCGAAGCGAGCGCCCCCACGTAGAAGGCGCCTCGGCCGGGATCGTTGCCGACGAAGCTCTCTACCAGCCGCGGGAGAATGGGGATGATCAACCCCAGCCCGAGGATGTCGATGAAGAGAGTGACGACGATGAAACCGAGGCCGGCTTTGCGTGACGCCATCTGAAGGGGGGCCTACTTCACCTGCCACTTGAACGTCTCGACGACTGTCGTGTCGCCGGTCGTTAAGTGCACGGTCTGGTTTCGCTGAAGAGGCAGCCCGGTCGCATCGGAGATGCACACCGAGGCTTGCCCCAGGTTCTGCCCGTCGACCTCCATGACGTACTCCACCCGGCGGCAGGCCTCGCCGTTGATGCTCTCGGCGGCGCCGTCTTTGAGCTCGAGCATCTTGACCCAGTCGGGGAACCCGCCCCCGGTCTTCTCGAGGTTCTGATCCATCGAGACGAGCGCGAGGTTGCTCAACAGGCCCCTGCGCGAGATGCCCATCGCCACCGCTTCACGAAGCCTTACGGCGGGTGGATCGCGGTGGGCTGAGACCGAGGGCCCCTTGGTGCTGGTGCGCAAGATGCCGGTGGGGTCGCGGCTGTCGACCTCGAGCTGCACGGGGTCAGACTTGTAGTTGCCCTCGGCCACCAGGTGCAGCGCGTTGCCCTCGAGAAACTCGATGGTGCCGGTCATGTGCGCGGCGTTTTCGCCCTTGGCGTCGATCTCGAAGGTGCCGGTGAGGTTTTTGCTCTCGAGCAACGCCCGTTCGGTCAGCTCGAAGCGCTGCGTGGCGGTGGCAGACGAAGGCACGGGCCGCGGGCCAGAAGCACAGCCGGCGACGAGAGCGAGCAGGGCGAATCGGTTCACGGGGCCACCACCATTGCAGTCGTGAGGGTCTTGAGCAGACGTTCCGCTTCCATCGCGGTCGGACCTTTGGGGTCGAGCTCGCGGCATCGCTCCAGTGCGGTGCGGGCGGCAGGGTGGGAGCCCTTGAGCTTGAGGGCAATGCCCAAATTGAGATGCACCGCGGGATTCTCGTCGTCCATGTCTTGCGCTTCGCGGAAGGCGGCCAGCGCCTCTTCGAGCTCGCCCGAGAGCAGCGCTTCTTTGCCCTTCACCAAACGCTTCTCAGAGTCGTTGACCAGCTCGACGTCGATGAGCGTGCGGCCGGCCAGGGTGAAGACGAGCGCGCGCAAGATGCCCGCCCAGTAAAAAGTCGCGCCTTCGACGGCCACCACGGCCGCCAGCGGAATGTCGGGCAGCAGCTGTTTGCCGCGGAACTTGAAGCGCACCTTGGTGTAGCGGCCCTTTTTGGCCAGGGTGACGACCTGGTCTTTCAGCCTGTTGAGTGACGCCTCGATCTTCCGGGGATCGATCTCGAAGGGGAGGGTGGGCGAGGTGTTCTTCTCTTCAATTCTGACCACTTTGGGCTTGCCCTTGACCTCGGTCACCAGGGGTTTGACGATCTTGACTGCTGATTTCGACTTCCTGGGCCCTCTGGCCTTCTTCGTCGCCATGGAAAGCACGGTAGCATCCGCCGCAGCCATGGCTGCTGCTTCGATGTACACAGAGTCGCTGCGGGCGTTTCTCAAGCCCGTGCTCCCCTACCTCGACGACGATGCCGTCTCCGAGATCATGATCAATGGTCCGACGGACATCTGGATCGAGAAGAAGGGCAAGTTGACCAAGGTCGACGCCGTCTTCTCAGAAGAAGGTTTGCTGGGCGCCGCGCGCAACATGGC
>JAYTAT010000779.1:0-1066 GCA_043737315.1 Archangium sp. | reverse complement strand
CACCCGCTTGGAAAGTTCGTCGAGCTCGAAGGGCTTTTGCAGGTAGCCGTCGATGCCCAGGGCCAACATCGTGCGCGCCGACTCTGCGTTGCCGAAGGCGGTAATCAAGAGGATTACCGTGCGCTGGCTCAAAGCGCGCGCAGCCGCTGCCAGTGCCACGCCCGAGGTTCCCGGCAGGTTCTTGTCGGTGATCAGCAGGTCGAAGATCCGGCTGTCGAGCAGCATCTGCGCCTCGGCCCCGGTGGCGGCGGTGGTGACCTGGTAGCCCTCGGCCAGGAGCGTTCGCCCCAGCAGCTTGAGAATCACCGGCTCGTCGTCCACCACCAGCGCGGACAGGGGGCGGCTCTGAACCTGAGCGGGCGGTGCTTCCCGGGCGCCGGGGGCGTCGGCCGCGGGCAAGGTCACCAGAAATTCGGTCTTGGCCCAGGGGATCCGCTCGGGATCATCGAACGGCACCAGGTCCAGCGTGCCGCCGTGCGCCTCGAGCAGCCGGCTGGCCAGCCTGAGCCCCAGCCCCGCGCCTTTGCTCGAGGGCTTGGTGGTGAACCCGGTGGAGAAGAGCTTCTGGGCGGCTTCATGGGTCAGGCCCCGGCCGTCGTCGCTGACCCGCACCGTCACCATGCCCCGGCCCGGCGTGCGCGACAGTCGCACCGCCACCCGGCCGCCCACCTCTTCCAGCGCATCGAGAGCATTGAGCAGGAGGTTGCTCACGGCGTGCGAGAGCACCGACGGGTTCCCCCACGCGAGGGGTGATTCGGGAGGCAGGGTGAGGCTGAAGTCGTCGCCCAGACGCCGCAACTGGTAGCGCACCAGGTCGACCGCGGCCTGCACCACGGCGTTCGCGGGGAAGGCGCCGGGCACCACCCGCTCGGGTTCAAGAAAGTCTTGATAGCGACTGAAGAGCTCTTCGAGCCTCGCGACCTGGGCCTTGACCAGCAGCCAGTCTTCACCGCCGGTGGTCTGGGCGGGCAGCTGGTTTTCCAGGAAGTGCAGCCCCGCCTTGATGCCCATCAACGGGTGACGCATCTCGTGAATGAGCCCCGGGGTGAGGGCATCGCTCGAGGTC
>JAYTAT010000778.1:0-7511 GCA_043737315.1 Archangium sp. | reverse complement strand
GGCGCGTAGGCAAAGAGCGAAGTGAGGTTCAGCTTCACGTCGAGCTCGGTGATGTAGGGCACCAGGAGCTCGGTGGTGTCTCGATCTTCCGCCTTCTTGCACTCTTCGATGCCCGCCCTCACGCGGGGGTCTTGCATGAACTCACCCGCGCCCCAGAACTGCGAGCGGTAGAGCGCATGCAGGCCTTCGCTGCACCACAACGAGTCGATGGGGAAGATCTGGTGCTCGAAGCTGACGATCTCGCCGCCTTCGACCCGGCCCTGACCCTTCTGGGGCATCTGAATGACGGCGTCGATGCGCCCGAGGTACTTCGAGAACGCGCCACCGTGGCTCAGGAGCACCGAGCGACCCGCTGGATCGGTGAGGCGCTGGGGCGGGTTGAGCACGATGTGCAGGTGGCCGCCGAGGATGGCGTCGATGCCCTCGACACCGGGAACGTGTACGCGCACCACCGAGCCGGGCGCGCCCTCCTCGCCGAACCACTCGAGCACTTCCCAGGGCAGCTCGGTGCGCTCGACGAAGCTCTTGGCCAGTCTCCACTCGTAGAAGGCCTCGTAGCCTTCGATGAGGTCTTGATCTTCGGTCAGGCCGGCATGACTGGTGATGAGGATCACGTCGACCGAGCCCCGGATGAACTGCACGTAGTTGCGCGTGACCTCGTTCTGCTCGAGGGGGATGACCTGTAGCGAGTTGCCCTGCTCGACGATCGAGTTGAGTGAGCCGAAGTTGGCAAGGCCGATGATTCCGACGCGCAGGCCGCCGACGTTCTTGATGGTGTAGGGCGCCGCATACAGCGCGGTGCCGTTGCTTCCGGCCTGGCTGATGTCTTCCCACTGGTAGTTGGCGGCCAGCAGCGGGAAACGAGCCGCGTCACGCGCCTGCTTGGTGAAGTTGGCGGCCCCTGAGTCGAACTCGTGATTGCCGATCACCGCCGCGTCGAGACCGACCAGCGAGAGAAACTTGTACTCAACCTCGCCCAGGTTGAGGTTGTAGATGGGCGCGCCTTGAAACGAGTCACCCGAGTCGAGGTGGATCACCCGGTCCGCGCGCGCGCGCTCCGTCTTGATCTTGGCGGCCAACCGGGTGGCCCCCCCAAACGGGCCGGCCTCGGGGATCATGCCCAGGTCGGTGTCGGTCTTGAGCGGGTTGAAGTCGTACGGCAAAAGCCGCGAGTGAAGATCTGACGTGTGCAGCATCGTCAGGCGCACCTGCTGGCCCGAGAGATCGATCTCGTAGCCCTCGAGCGTCGGGAGGCAAGAGATCTGAACCGTCGCCGCGCAGCTGAAAGCGGCCAGCACGGCAGTCGAGCGGAGTCGGGAGAAGGTCATGACGGAACCGGGCGCGGGGGAAGGGCGGCCAAACCGTTCGGGCACATACGCGCCCACGCGGCTCTGGTAAAGCGGTCAGACATGCCAAACGCGACCGTGACAGACCTCGATGTGGTGGAGGACTTCACCGCCACCGGCAGGTGTGACGAGGGGTTCCTGCACGTTCGCAGGTTGCGAGTCAGAAACCTGCGCGCCGACGGGAGCAAATCAGACGTGTACCGGGTGGATGTCGTCGATCGCCCGCGGCTCGACGCGGTCGCGGTGCTGCTCTGGCGCAGGGGTGCTCAGGGGCTCGAATTTCTGACCCGGCAGAACCTGAGGCCCGCGGCGCACTTTCGTCACGAGAAGGTGCCAAACGTGCCCGACGGGCGATCGCACCTGTTCTGCGAAGAGATCGTCGCGGGGCTGCTCGAGGCCACCGATCAGGGTCTGCCCGGCGTTCGCCACCGCGCGGTCGAAGAGACCCTGGAAGAGGCCGGCTTCCGCGTACCCCTCGAGGCGGTCGAGTTGCTGGGGCCTCCGTTTTTCGTCGCGCCCGGCATCATCAGCGAGAAGATCTTCCTGACCGCCGTCGACGTGACCGGCTTCGAGTCGAGCCCGCCGCAAGGTGATGGCAGCCCGCTGGAAGAAGGCGGGGCGACGCAGTGGCGCACCCACGCATCGCTCGAGACCGCGTTGTCGGATGGAACGATTCAAGACGCGAAGACCGAGCTGGCGCTGCGCCGGTTCCTGTCGCGTCAGCCGGCCCGGCCGTCGATGGTGATCTCCGAGTCGACCTCAATCTCAGTCTGACGCGAGCGGTTATTTGACCGCGGTTAGTTCGCCCGCAGGCGGCGGCACCACGGGTTGGCTCTGCGGCCTCGCGTTCCACACCCGGGTGCACAACAGCAACCCGATGATGGCCATCGGCACCATCGCCATGGGCCAGCTGATCCAGTTCGAGGCCACCTTGGCCGCGTCACCTTGCGGCAGCACCCGGCCCACGATCAACGATTGCAGCCCGGTGCCCAGGTAGACGAAGCCGTCGATGATCCCCACGGCAACGCCGGTGTTCTTGCGCCCGCCGAAGTCAGCGCTCGCGGTGCCCGAGAGCATGCCGTGCACGCCGACGTAGTTGAGCGCCATGAACACCAGGATCCACCCGACCCACGCCTGATCGAGGAAGAAGAACATGCCGATCGAGCCCGCCGCGATGCCCGCGTAGAGCACGGAAGCGACCGGCCCACGCCGCGAGTGGAAGACGCGATCGCTGATGATGCCGGCGAACATGCCGCCGACGATCCCGAACACACACAGCAACATTCCCCAGTTCTTCGAAACGAAGTCGTCTTGCAGCGAGACCGCCTTCGCGAACTTCGGGTACCAGGACATCACGCCATTGCGCAGGAAGCCGGTGCAGAACTCGATCGCGACGATGGTCATGATCACCGGGTTCTTGATCATCTTGACGAACACCTGAGTAGAGGTGGGGTTCTCACCCGGCGCGTCGGTGGTCGAGGCATCACCCAGGTCGAAGTCGGCGTGGCCGGCGTTGCTCGGCGCGTCGCGCACCAGGAAAAGATCGGCCACGAAGATGGCGAGCAGGATCACGGCCGGCGCGATGAACACCAGCCAGGGCGAGGCCGGGTTGCCCTTCACGATCATCCGGCTCCAGTCGTAGCCGAAGTAGATGCCAAGGCTGATCAAGATGCCGAACACGCCGCCTTGCTGGCCGCGCTCGCGCACGTGGAACCACGCCGCGTTGACCTTGACGATCGAGACCGCGCCGAAGCTCTGGAAATACATGTTGAGGCCGTAGAGCACCGAGAGCCACACCAGCAGCCCGCCGGGCGGCGCCCAGCCGTTGCCCACCACCGCGTAGACCAGCCCGCCCATCGCCAGGTTGGCCGCAGCCGAACCCATCGCAGCGATCAAGATGGTGAGCCGGCCGCCGAGCTTGTCGGTCAGAGGGCCGTTGATCAGAAACGACACGCCGTAAACCCAGGCGCCGACCGCGAAGATGGTGCCGAAGGCCGCGTTGTCGAGCTGCTTGATGGCGCTCGTCGCTTCGTTGATGTTGTACCGGGCAAAGTAGAGAAACGCGTAGGTCATGCCCAGCGGGAACCAGTTCCAGAACCTTCGCCGCTTGAAGCTTTCGGAGTGACCCAGCTCGACTTTGGGCAAACGCGCGAGCACGAGCGCGATCGCTCCGAGGAGCAGGACGATCGGGAGCAGGTTGGACAGCCACGCCGGCATGAAGGAAAGCCTCCCGCGCGCGGATTCCCACCTTCTTCAGCTGGGGTCAAACGCCATTTCCGAAACCCGTCATCCCCCCGCACTTCCGGGGACGCTCAGTGGCATGTCACCTGGTTGTCACATACATTTGCAGCGTGGCGCCTTCTGGACCCTCCGAACTCTTCGATACCAAAGTCGAAGTTCATGACCGCAAGCAGTTTCAGCTGAAGCTCGAGTACCAACCCAACGGCACGGACCCCAAGTCGGAGTACCTGGTCGAGACGCTGCTCTTCATTCCACGCAGCCTCAACATCGACGCAGAGACCTGGAGCCGCGATCAGTTCTACGCCGACATCCACAACTACGTTCGGCTCAAGACGCCGGTGCTGGCGTTCGACGAGATCCTCACCGGTTCACACTCCCCTCTGGTTCAGCTGGAGCAGCGCCTGCCGCTGGGCTTGATGGGGCCCGTCAGCGAGGTCGTCTACGACGCCAAGATGCTCGCCTGTGTGACGCGTGGGGCGCTGCGCCGTTTTTCCCGCGGCATGCGGCGCGAGTGTGCGCACCTGCTCAGCGGCGCCGGGACCGACAACTGCGCGCCGCCCGCGTCACCCGCTCACCTGATGGCGCTCGCGCACAAGTCGATCAGCGCCACGCAAGAGATCCTGCAGCGGTTCCGCTCGACCTCTGCGCAGCTCGGCGAGAAGTACGACCTGGGTGAGAAGGCGCTGGCGGCGTTGCGGTTGGTCGACGAGTACCTGAGCCTCGCGGTCGAACAGTTCTTCCGCCGCATCGTGGTGCAGATGGAGTCGATGCCGCGCTCCGGTGTCTACGTCGAGCTGCGCCGCGAGCTGATGGACGTGGTGATCGCCGACGAGAGCTACCGGCGCGCCAAGAAGTTGCCCTCGGTGCTCGACGCCCGGGGCGACAACGAGGAGTACTCGCATCGCATCGGCTTCCTGAAGAAGTTCTGCATGAACATTCTCTTCCTCAAGGTGCAGCGCAGCTCCAAGCGCAAGGCCTGGGAAGAGGTGCTCTTCGCGATCGCCGCCGGCGGCTCGATGGCCTTCGCGCTGGGCGTCGGCCTCTTTGCGCAGTCGCGGTACCCGCAGGCGAGCTTCAACTTCTTCATGCTGGCCGTGGTCGGCTACATGTTCAAAGACCGCCTCAAGGAAGCCCTGCGCCGGTCGCTGGCCTCTTACATGGGCAAGTTCCTCTACGAACGCACCACGCTCATCGTCGACCCGGTGACCCACGACAACGTGGGCGTGTGCCGCGAGAAGCTCGACTACGGCGACGCGGTCGAGGTGCCCCCCGAGATCGCATCGCTGCGCGCGCAAGACGACCTCGTCACCGTCTCGCAAACCGAGTTGAGCGAAATGGTCATCCGGTACCGCAAGCGCATCGCGCTCGACTCCGAGATGTTGCCGCGCATCGCCGATGGCCTGGTCTCCGGCGTGACCGACATCATTCGCCTCAACATCGATCGCCTGCTGCACGACATGGACGACCCGGAGTACGCGCTCGACTACGTCGACCTCGACGACTTCTCGGTCGGCAAGCTGCAGATGGCCAAGAGCTACCGGGTCGACGTGGGCTTTCGTTTCGCCGTCGACGACGGTCGTCACCAACGCACCACGGTGCGCCTGGTGCGCCTGGTGCTCGACCGCAACGGCATCAAGCGCATGACCGACCTCGTGCCCGAGACCGTGGTCACCGAGAGCGCTCCCACCTGGGTGAACGTGCCCCCCCCGCGGCCCGCAGCGGTGAAGCAGCCCGCGGTCACTCCCGTGACGCAGCAAGTCACCGACTGAGAACGCCCGAATCGCGCGCTCTTTTGCTAGAGCGCCGGGTTCCCATGACTGACTACCTCACGCGCGTCGCGGTCGATTGGCACATGACGCTCGAGCAGATCCTCTCGCTTGCCCAGAAGTCCGGCCCCCGGGGCCTGCTGGTGTTCGATCTCGATTCCACGGTGTTCGACAACCGACCCCGTCAGGCGCGCATCCTTCGGGAGTTCGGCGCGGCGAAGAAGCTGCCCGCTTTGCTCGGTTGTCAGCCCTGGCATTTCACCACGGGTTGGGATCTGCGGGGCGCCACCATGGCGTGCGGCATGAGTCAGTCAGAATCAGACGAAATCTACCCCCAGCTCAAGGCGTTCTGGCAGGAGCGGTTCTTCACCAGCGACTACGCCCGCGACGACATCGAGATCGTGGGGGCCCCGCGTTACCTGCACTCGCTCGACCACGTGAAGGCACGGGTCATTTACGTCACCGGCCGCCACGAAGGCATGCGCGCAGGCACCGAGGCGTGCATCGAACGGTGCGACATGCCGATGCCCAGCACCGGAGGCCACGTTCAGCTGCTGATGAAACCGTCGCTCCCTGACGATGACGACGCGTACAAGCGTCTGACGCACGGTCACCTGCGCTCGATGGGCACCGTGTTGGCCGCGTTCGACAACGAGCCGCAACACATCAACGACTACGCTGCGAGGTTCCCCGAGGCGATCCCGGTACACCTCGCGACCGACCATTCGGGGCGCGACGTGAAGCTCGATCCCCGCTGCATTTCCATTCCGCACTTTGCGATCTGACGTTACAAACCGTGCTCTTCAAATCGATCCTCAACAAGGAGTCTCAGTGGCCAGCACCGAGTCGATGCTGACGATGTACCGGAAGATGCTGCTTGCTCGCCGCTTCGAAGAGAAGGCCGGGCAGGCCTACGGCCTGAAGAAGATTCAAGGCTTCTGTCACCTCTACATCGGCCAGGAGGCCGTGGTGGTCGGCGTCAACGAAGCCCTCAAGACGACAGATTGGGTGATGACCGGCTACCGCGATCACGTGCACCCGCTCGTTCGGGGCGCTGACGCCGGTATGTTGATGGCCGAGCTCTACGGCAGAGACACCGGCTACTCGAAGGGGAAGGGCGGCTCGATGCACTTCTTCGACATCGAGCACGGCTTTTACGGCGGCTACGGCATCGTGGGCGGGCAGATCCCGCTCGCGGCCGGGCTCGCGTTCGCCTCGAAGTACCGCAACGAGGATCGCGTGACGGTGTGCAGCTTCGGCGACGCCGCGGCCAACCAGGGCGCGATGCACGAGACGTTCAACATGGCGGTGAAGTGGAAGCTGCCCGTGCTCTACATCGTCGAGAACAACCGCTACGGCATGGGCACCGACATCGCGCGCGTCTCCTCCGTGCCTGAGATTCACAAGCGGGCGCCGGGCTGGGCCATACGCGGTGAAGTGGTCGACGGCATGGACGTGCTGACGGTCTATGAGAAGGCCAAAGAGCTGATCGAGTGGGTCCGCGCGGGCAACGGCCCCGTGCTCCTCGAGGCCAACACCTACCGGTTCCGCGGGCACTCGATGTCTGACGCGGCCACCTACCGCACCAAAGACGAGGTCGAGCTCGAGAAGCAGCGCGACCCGATCCTCAAGCTGCGCAAGGTGCTGATCGACACGCAGGCGGCGACCGAAGCGTCGCTCGACGCGATCGACGAAGAACAGAAGGCGATCATCGAGAAGGCGCTGGCCTTCGCCGACAGCTCGCCGCTCCCGCCCGACAGCGACATCTGGACGCACACCACGGTGGAAGAGGGCGAGCCCGATGAGAAGCCACGCGAGCGCGTACGGGGCGCCAGAGACGTGAAGTGGCCCGTGCACCCGACCGATTTCAAAGTGACGTGGGATCTCGAACCCCGGTCCAAACCCGACCCCGAAGCCAAGAAAGGAGCGAAGACCTAGTCATGGCTGAGTTCGCATACCGTGAAGCGTTGAATCAGGCCCTCGCCGAAGAGATGGAGCGCGACCCGCGCGTGTTCCTGATGGGCGAAGAGGTCGCGCGATACGACGGCGCCTACAAGGTCTCGAAGGGGCTGCTCGACAAGTTCGGCAGCGCTCGCGTGGTCGATGCGCCCATCTCTGAGCTCGGCTTCGGTGGGCTCGGCGTCGGCGCGGCCATGGG
>JAYTAT010000777.1:0-3037 GCA_043737315.1 Archangium sp. | reverse complement strand
CGCCGATGAGCGCGGCGCAGATGGTCACCCTGGTCGACACGTTGATCATCGGAGGGCAGGAAACGGTCGGCTTCACGACCGCGCCCCCCTCTGATCAGATCGCCTACTACTGCGAAGGTGCCGAGGGCGGCGCCTCTGGCTTCTTCAACGGGGGGAAGGACGAGTTCACGCTGGGCCTCAAGAAGGCCTGCCCGCCGGGGAGCAAGGTCGTCTTCTTCAACGTCGGCACCAACCGCACGCAACAGACGCTCGCGAGCGACCCGTGCATGAATGGTGGCAGCCTCACCTGCTGGGAGACGCTGCAGGCCTGGAAGAATGGGCCCACGGTGGTGATCGAATACGAGCCGTTCTACCGCTGCACCAACACCCTCACCGGCGGCACCAACAACTACTGCGACGACACCCGCACCGATCTGCGGCTTGGGAAGACGTTCTACAAGCGCACCACCGCGACATCGCCGCCGATGCTGGGGCTCAACGCCCTCATCGACCGCGCCTTCCGGTACAAGACGCGTTTCCGTTCGACCAGCGGGGGCACGCTCGGCTTCGCGCCGCGCCAGTGCATTCCGAACTCCGACTCGATCCCCTATTGCTACGACCCCGCCGAGATCCAGCAAGCGCGCGCGCGCATCGACTGCCTCATCGATGTCTACTCGCGACCCGGCGTGATCTCAGGCCCTGGCAACACGCAGGGTACGCTGCTCGATCCGCAGCGCACCCGGTTGCTCGCGTTCCTGCGCTCGAACTTCAGCGCCTTCCCCTCGACGCCAGGGCCTGGGGGGCTGACGTCGATTCCTCATGATGCCTTTGAGCGTCTCTACGCAGAGTTGTTGATCATGCAGGGCGACGAGTCACTCACCGCGGCCTACGCGTCTCGGTTCGATCTCGCAGCGACCGGCGGCGCCACGTTCAAGGGCAGCGCCTTCGAAGCCAACGGCATCGATCTGACCGGCGTGGCGGGCGCTGAGCTGTACCAGCTCTACCAGTCGATCCAGTACTACCAGCTGGCCCTCGACCGGCTCTACCTGCTGGGCAAGAACATGGGCATCGCGTTGAGCCTGGGCGACGTCGGTAGCACCAACGACTTCATCAGCGCAGAGACCGTCACCAGCTACCTCGAGCGACTGGTGCGCGCCGCAGCCCAGAAGTCGCGCGCGTGGGGCGAGATCGCTCGCCGCTACCAGAACTTCAACCGGCCCGATCTCGCGCGCGCGGTGATCGAGCGCGCCTACGTGGGCACCTACGTGGAGAGCTCGTTGATCAGCCGGCTGATGCAGGACATCGCGGCCGGCTCGGGTTCGCCCAACCAGCCGCAGATGCGGCTGACGATCGAGAAGACCCAGCGCAGCTACCGGATGTCGCTGCTCGACATGCGCGAGATCTACGCGCAGCTCTCGGACGAGCTGAACTACTTCGGCTTCGCGCCCGACTACATCCCCTTCCCTGCGCTCGATTCAGCGGCGAGCCTTTCGGGCGGCGCCTTCGACTCGTTGCTGACGCTCTCGAAGCAGCGGCTCGATCTCGCCAAGCAGCGCGAGCAGATCGCCCTGGGCGCCGGCCGGCAAGGCCGCGTCGACGCAGCTCAGTTTCAATCTGACCTGGTGAGCCTGCGCAACACGTACGAGAACCAGCTCGCGGCGGCCTGTGGCACCTTCAAGGGTGACGACGGGCTGATCTACCCGGCGATCCAGAGATACGCGCCGCAGAACGCGACCGCATTGCTGCTGGGAGATCCCTGCGGCCGCATGGGGAACGGAGACATTCACGCCGCCTCGCTCACCGCGCAGGACAACGCGCTCAAGGTCTCGGGTGTCTTGCAGCGGCACGCCAACATTCTGCAGGACGTCAGCAACGAGCAGCAGCGCATGGCCGCGGTGTGCGGCGTGATGGCCGAGCAGGTCGACTACACCTTCAGGCAAGCGGGCGTCATCAGCAGCCTGCAGCGCGAGATGGCCGACCAGCGGGCCCAGACCGCGTTCATCACCGGCAGCATCGGCGCCGCGATCGCAGGCCTTCAGGCCACCTCGTGCGAACTGACCGGCTGCGTGAAGGCCGCGATCACCGGGGTGGCTGTCGGCGCGATGGGCATCGCTTCAGCGGGCACGCAGTTCTCGAGCGACACGCGGATCGCGCGGAAGGAACAGAACCTGCGTGACCTGGAAGCCTCCAGCGTGAAGTTCGCAGGCACCTTTCAATGCAACCTCGCGGTAGCCAATGACGGCGGCATCGGCGGCTCGGGCCTGGGCATCATTCAGATCGAGAGCAACGCGCGCGTGGCCAGCATGCTCAACGACACCCTCGAGGTGCAGATCGAAGCGCTCCGCGCCGACTACGCGCTGCGCGGTGCGGTGGCCGAGGTGCAGCGCATGTACAACAACGCCCAGCGGCTGCAGAACCAGTACGAAGAGGCGGCGGCGCTCTCACTCGACGTGCAGCAGGCGCAGAACGACCCGAACGTTCGCATCTACCAGAACGACGCCATCATCAACGCCGACGTCTCGTTCAGCGATGCATTGGCGACCGCGTACCGGCTGACCCGCGTGTACGAGTACTACACGAGCCAGTCCTACGCGCGAAAGGAGCAGCTCTTCCTCATTCGCATGGTCTCGGCCGGCCAGTACAACCTCGAGAACTACCTGCTGCAACTCGAGAACGAGTACCTGCTGTTCGAGGAGCAGTTCGGCAACCCCGACCTGCGCGTGTTGGTGCTCTCGTTGCGCGACGACATCATGGACATTCCGCGCCTGGGCACCGACGGGCAACCGCTCACCGAAGACGTGCGCATCAACCTGTTGCGCCAGAAGCTGAAGGACCCCAAGCGGCTCGACGCGCGCGGTTACCTGACCCTGCCGTTCTCCACCACGGTGGGCGATCTCTCGCCGGTCACGCGTAACCACAAGGTTCACCACGTCGAGGTCGACCTGCAGGGCGTGCGTATGGGCGACGCGTTGGCACGGGTGTACCTGCGGTCAGCGGGCACCGGCGTGGTGCGCAACGTGTCAGACGAGCTCGACTACTACGTGTTCCCCGAGCGGCT
>JAYTAT010000776.1:0-3038 GCA_043737315.1 Archangium sp. | reverse complement strand
CCCACACCGGCACCCGCACGCGATCGAACTTCGCCTGCATATCCAACTGGCCATCGTCGAAGAAATACCGCGGCATGTGACTCCACCGCTTCCACTGTCGGTACACGCCCAGCGGGAGTGACTCGCCGCCCCACACGCGCCCGGGCAGATGACCCGCAACGAGCGTCACCGGAGGGCCCAGGACCTTCCACATCGTCTCGACTTTGAGCCTCTCGACCCAGGGCATGTAGCCAGACCACGCCGCACCTGACGCCACGGCGAACAGCCCGAGGGTGCGATTGGGGTCGGGCAACTGCCCAAATGCGTGCCCACCAAAGCTGTGGCCCACCACCAGGGTCGGCGCACGCTCGAGCGCGTGGTCGACCGCGGCTGGCAGGTCGAGCTCAGCCCAACTGGTGAACGATGCCTCGAACCCTCGCAACCGCGCGGGCCGTGATTCTCCGATGCCGCGGAAGTCGAGCGTCACGACGTCGAAGCCCTCGCTCACCATCGCCTCGGCAAAACGCCGGTAGGCGCGCTGCGAAACGCCGGTCGCGCCCGCTACGACCACCGTGGCCAGGGGGGTTGGGGCGGTAAAGTGACGCGCTGACAGTCGGTAACCATCGCGCGCCGTGAGCTGCAGTCGGTGTTCAGTCATAGATGTCTCCACCGGAGACATAATGCGTGAACGAGGGGTCTTTCAACCCCCCCCCCCCTCCGCGGCGGGTGAAAGCGCGGGAGGCCGCGTCGCTAAACTGCGGGTAAGCTGGAACCGTGCCGCCTTTCCGAGGCGTCCCACCTCGAAACTTTTTCAAAGAGCTCTTGCATGCGTCTTGCCCTGACCGCCCTCTCGTTGTGCGCCGCGCTCACTGCCTCACCGGCGCGCGCGTTCTGCGGCTTCTATGTCTCGAGCGGCGGGGGGCAGCTCTTCAACGATGCCACCCTGGTGACGCTGATGCGTGATGGCACCCGCACGGTGCTTGGCATGCAGAACAACTACCGCGGTCCTCCCGACGACTTCGCGCTCATCATCCCCGTGCCGGTGGTGCTGCAGAAGGAGAACGTGAAGACGCTGCCCAGGGTCGCCTTCGAGCGCATCGACGCACTGGCCGCTCCTCGACTGGTCGAGATGTACACGGACGGCGAACCCTGCGGCTCCGGAATGGGCATGGCGTCTACGAGGAGCGAGGCCGTGCAGAAGAAGTCGATGCCGCGCGACCTCGGCGTGAAGGTCGAGGCGAGTTTCTCAGTGGGTGAGTACGACATCGTCATCCTCTCCGCGAAGGATGCGCTCGGCCTCGACATCTGGCTCAAGGAGAACAAGTACAAGATCCCCGCTGGCGCCGCGCCGCTGCTGCAGCCGTACGTGCAGAACAATTGGAAGTTCTTCGTCGCGAAGGTGAACGTGAAGAAGGTGAAGTTCGTCGCGGGGCAGGCCGTGCTCTCGCCGCTGCGTTTTCACTACGACAGCGAGAAGTTCGAGCTCCCGGTGCGCCTGGGCCTGGTGAACAGCTCGGGCTCGCAAGACCTGATCGTCCACATCATCGCGAAGGGCCGCTACGAGGTGGCCAATCGCCCGAACCTCACCATTCCCACCAACCTCGACGTGAAGACCTCGGTGCAGCCGGTGTTTGGCGCTTTCTACGCAGACCTGGTGGCGCGCACCTTCAAGAAGAACCCCGGTGCGGCGATCACCGAGTTCGCCTGGCAGGGGGCGCTGCCTCCACCCGAGGTGATGGTCGGCTCGGGCATCTACGGTGTCACCTGCGATCCCTGCCCGCCGCCGCATGCGATGGACGATCCACTCGCGCGCTTCCTGGGGGCTGACGTGTTGCCTGGCGTGAAGACCGACGCCCAGGTGGCGAAGTTCGCGGCCGAGGCGACCGTGACGCGGCTGCACCTGCGTTACACGAAGGAGAGCCTCACCGACGATCTCGTCTTCAAGCTCGCCGAACCGATCCACGGCGGCATTCCCGGCGTGGAAAAGACCGAGCCTGCCAAGACCAACCGCTTTCAAGGCCGCTACGTGATGTGGAAGCGCGGCGGCAGCTGCTACGGCAACATGAGCGGTGTGGTGTCGTCGGGCCTCGCGGGGACCAACGCGGTGATGGCTGCCAAAACCGCGCTCGACAAGCCGTTCGAAGAGCTGCTGGTGACCGACATCCCCGAACTCGACGTGGTCGCCCGGGGCAAGACGCCGCCGCCGGGCCGATAAGGGTCTTGGACTGATTCTCGTGTTGGAAACAGGGTGGCTTTGCGCCTTGTTTTGACGCGACGGCGCGGACGCTGAGCGACCCCGATGTCGGTGGGTGGGTATATGAACGCCGGGTGTCGCGTCGCCTCGTCGTTGTCCCAGATTCAGATCGGGTGGAGCAGTGGCTCCTCGACCAGTCGCGTCAGGCCGACTTCGTGGATCTGCGCGGCATCTGCACGCTGTCCGAACTGGTCGAACGCTGTGACCCCGCGGGTGATTCGCGCCGCGGCCCGGCCAACCCGCTCCTGGTGCGTATGGCGTTCGGCAAGCTCGCGGCCCAGCACGCTGTCAGCGCGTTTGGCGTGGTGGCGCACTCCGCCGAGTTCGCAGCTCAAGCCCAGGAGCTGATCAATCACCTGCGCGGCCAGGCGGTCACGGCACGTCAGCTCGAGCTGGCAGCGGGGCAGGTGGAAGGCAGCCTCGCGGTCAGGGCGAAGGCGCTGGCTGCCTTGTGGCGCGCGGTTGATGCGTTTCTGGAAGAGCGCCGGCTGGTCGATCGCGCCGATTGGTGGCGGCTGGCCGCCGAACGGGTCGCGGCCGATGGCCTGCCGGTCGCCTTGCAGGGTTTCGAGTCGATCGAGGTCGAGCACGTGCATGACGTGCCGCCGTCTCGCCTCGCGTTGCTGGAGGCGTTGGCCAGGGCGTGCAATGCGGCGGGTGTGCGCTTCGTCTGGCGCTGGCCTGCGAGCGGTCACGCAGCGACCGATGCGTTCATCATCAACACCGTGCGCGAGGTCGAGGCGAAGTGGCAGGCGCTCGAGGTGGAGCTCGAGGCCGACGTGCCCGACGGCCCGCTGGCGTGGAT
>JAYTAT010000775.1:0-7518 GCA_043737315.1 Archangium sp. | reverse complement strand
CGCCCGAGAGCGCGAGCGCGAAGTTCCACGGCCAGATCGAGGCGTTCTCGTTTCGGCCCGCTGCGAGCGTGGAGAGAATGCCCACGTGCATCAAAAAGGCGGCAGCGCCTGCGTACCGGCGGCTCGGGGGGGAGAGCACCAGCAGGGCGAGCAGGTATTCGCCCATGGCGAGCACAATGCCGGCGATGGCGAGCACGGCGTCGGGGGCGGCGGGCCAGAACTGCCGCACGAAGAGAGGACCCAGCAGGTAGCTGAAGGCAGGGCTGAGCAGCTTGAGGGCGCCGGCCCAGAGCCAGAGGATGACCACGTGGGCCCGGCCCAGAAACTGCGCGCCGCGTTCAGGCCAGGTGGCGATGGTGAGGAAGGCGAAGGAGAAGAACTGCGGCTGCAGCCGGGTCTCGTCGCAGACGCACGCGTAGAGCAGCACCGCCGCGTATGCCGCGAGTGCACGTTTGGGGAACCAGAGCTGCGCGACGATGGTGAGCAGCAGCGGAACGCCGACGCCGAACGAAGGCAGCGGCAATGCCGGCAACATGGGCGGCAGCTCGTGGGCGGTCCACAAAGGCCAGGTAATCAAGACAGTCGCGCCATGAGCGAGCACCACGAGCACGCGATACCGCATGAGCGCTGTTTCTCTCTGCCTTTGGGAGAGATTTGGGGTGAGGGTCAAACCCATTGGTCGCAGAGAACCACGAAACACCATTTTTGCTGAGCGGAGTCGAGGGAGTACCTCGGCTCGTGCGACCCCTGCGCTTGGCCTTGGGAGCGTCGCGCCAACGCGGCGATGTGCAACCCTTGGTGACCCTCGACTGCTCTCGGGGTGAACGGCGTGACCGTTTGGTTTCTCCCTTCGGCCGTCCGTACGTGGCCACCTTGACCCTGCAGACGCTCGGCCTCCCTGTCGCGCCAGACCGGCTGCGCTGGTTGAGCGAAATCCTGCACGGAATGAGTAGGGTGGTGATGTGACGCTCTCAGCGCTCTGCGTGGAATGTGGCCTGTGCTGCGACGGCACGCTCTTTCATTTTTTGCCCGACGAGCCCCACGAAGTCGCGCAACACGAAGCGCTCACCCTGCAAATGATTCAGTCATCAGCTCGAAGGACGACATGACCGAGGTTCGCCAGCCCACGAGTGAGGAACAGGTGTCGCTGGAAGCCGTCACCTTCACCGATGAACTGAAGCGGCGCCCGACCCGTTCGCCGGATTACGAAACCGAGAATCGGGCCCTCGTGAAATTGACCCGGGCGCTCGCCGACTCCCCGGGCAGGGTGCTTCAAACGCTGGCTGACACCCTGGTCGAAGTCTTCCAGGCCGACTCGGCAGGCATCAGCCTCCTGAGCGACGACCACGAGAGTTTCGTCTGGTCGGCGATCGCAGGCCAGTGGCAACCTCAGGTTGGGGGCGGCACTCCACGAAACTTCGGCCCCTGCGGCGATGTTCTCGATTGCGACGCGCCGATGTTGTTCAAGCACCCGGAACGGCGTTACCCGTATTTGCGGCCGGTCTTGCCGTCGGCCGAAGAGTGGCTGGTGCTTCCGTTTCACTTGAACGGCGAAGCGGTGGGCACGCTCTGGTTGATTGCCCACGACGATCGCCGCAAGTTCGACGCCGAAGATCTGCGTCAGCTCGAAAGCGTGGGTCAGCTCGCATCGGCGGCGTACCAGTTGCGAATGCGCAACGAGCAGTTCGAGACGCTTCTCGGCAGTTCCCCGATGGGCGTGTACCTGATCGATGCCGACTTTCGCGTGCGCCAGGTGAACCCGGCCGCTCTGCCGGCGTTCGGGAATATTCCTGGCCTGATCGGCCGCGACTTCGCCGAGGTGATGCGCGCCGTGTGGCCGGCGCAGAAGGCCAATGAGACCATCGAACGATTCCGCCACACACTGAAAACCGGCGAGGCGCACCTCGTTCCCGAGATGACCGAGATTCGCGCCGACCGTCAGACCCTCGAGTACTACGAATGGCAGATAAACCGCATCCCGCTTTCCGATGGCCGCCACGGTGTCGTTTGTCATTTTCGTGACATCTCGGAGCGCGTTCTGGCGCAGGAAAAAATCCGCGAGAACGAATGGCGGCTGCGCTACGCCACCGAGTCGGCACGACTCACCTTTGTCGAGATAGACCTCGCGAGCGGCGCCGCGTCGACCCCGGAGAACTTCGCTGCGGTGATGGGTTACGAATTGACTCCCGCGTCGCCAGGCGACGGCCCAGCGGGCGCTCGACTTTTGCTTGAACACGTGGCGCCTCACGACCGGCCCAGGGTGGACGTGGCGCTCCAGAAGTTCTTCGGCGGCAACCCCGCTGGCACCATCGACTACCAGGTTCTTGGCGACGACCGGATCGCGCGATGGATCGAGACCCGTTGGTCCACCGTCTTCGGTGTCGACGCCCAACCGTTGAAATCGTTTGCCACCAATCTCGACATCACTGAGCGCAAGCGGGCCGAGGAGCGGCTGCGGTCCAATCACGACACGTTCTTTCATTTGATCGAGAACGCACCCTTCGGCGTGTACGTCGTTGATTCGCAGTTTCAGATGTGCCAGGCGAGCGCCGTTTCGCTGGCTGTTTTCGGCAACGTTCCCCCGCTGGTCGGCCGCGATTTCGAGGAAATCGTGCGCGCGGTCTGGACCGATCCTTTCGCTTCCGAGGTGCTGTTCCGTTTTCGCCGCACGCTGGAAACCGGCGAGCCCTACGCCGCGCCGAGCACCACCCAACTGCGCAGAGACGTTCCAGGCCTCGAGTCTTACGATTGGAAGATTCAACGCATCACTCTGCCTGACGGCCAGTTCGGGGTGGTCTGCTATTTCTACGATGTCACTGAGCGCAAGCTGGCCGAAGACGCCTTGCGCGAGAGCGATTCATTCACCCGAAGCATCATCAAGAGCAGCCCGGACTGCATCAAGGTGCTCGACCTCGAAGGCAAGCTGCTCTCGATGCAAAGTGGTCAGGAACTGCTGGGCATCGAAGACATCGCGCCTTTTCTGAACACCTCCTGGATCGAGTTCTGGGACGGCGAACATCGTCAGGCTGCGCGCGCGGCGACCGAGACGGCGGCGGCAGGCAACGTTGCGAGATTCGTGGGGTTCTTCCGTACGTCGCGGGGTGAAGGCAAATGGTGGGACGTCGCGATTTCGCCGATTCTCGGCTCGAACGCCAAGCCCGCGCGGTTGCTTGCTGTTTCGCGCGACGTGACGCTGCGGAGACAGGCAGAGCTGAACATGGAGTTTCTGGAGTCGGTCAGCCGGGAGCTCGCCCAGTGGACCGGAGGGGACGAAATGATGCGCATGGTCGGCGCCAGAGTGGCCGCGCATCTGCAACTCTCGATCTGTGCGTTCGCCGAGATAGACGAGACGGCTGAGCAGGCGGTGATCAACCATGAATGGCATCTAGAAGGCATGCCCGGCCTGGTCGGCACTCACCGTCTGGCAGATTTTGTGGGGGAGGAGTTTCTCCGGGCGGCGCGCGCAGGTGAAGTAATCGTTGTCAATGATGCTGCCGCCGACCCGCGCACGGACCCTGAGAAGTTTGCTTCGTTCAAGATCGCCTCGTTCCTCTGCGTGCCCCTGCTCCGGGACGGGCAATGGCGCTTTGCGCTGTGCCTGTACAAAGCGGCGGCCCATGAATGGCCCGATGACGAAATCGAGCTGACGCGCGAACTGACCGTGCGCATCTGGACCCGAATGGAACGCCTGCGGTCCGAGGCCGCGCTGCGCGAGAGCGAACAGCGTTATCGGAGTTTGTTCAGTTCGATGGACCAGGGCTATTGCAACATCGAGATGATTTTCGATGAAAACGCAAAGCCGGTCGACTGGCGCTTCCTCGAAGTGAATCCAGCTTTTTCCAAGCTGAGCGGTCTGCACGATGTCGTGGGAAAGCGGATGCGCGAACTGGCCCCTGACCATGAAGCGTATTGGTTCGAGACCTTCGGCAGGGTCGCCCAGTCGGGCGAGGCAGCTCGCTTCATGAATCAGGCCAAATCGCTGCAGAACCGCTGGTTCGATCTGTATGCCTTCAAGGTCGGCGGCCCGGACAGCCGAACGATCGCTGTCCTCTTCACCAACATCACTGAACGCAGGACCGCCGAGCACAAGTTGCAGGAGCAAGCCTTGGCGCTGGTCGACCAGGACCGCCGCAAGGACGAATTCCTGGCGATGCTCGGCCACGAGCTGCGCAACCCGCTGGCGCCGATTTCAAACGCCCTGCAGCTGCTTCGGCTTCAGGAGAACGGAACCCCACTTCAGCTCAAGGCCCGCACCATCATCGAGCGACAGGTCGGGCAGCTCAACCGGCTGGTCGACGATCTGCTGGAAGTCTCGCGCATCACCACCGGCAGGGTTCAACTGCGCCAGGAACGCATCGTCGTCAGCGGCGTCGTTGAACGGGCGTTGGAAACCGTTCAACCGTTGATCGCCCGACATCGGCACCAGCTCACGGTGACGCTGCCGACAGCGCCTGTCTGGTTGTATGCCGATGCCGCGCGGCTCGAGCAGGTGCTGGTGAATCTGCTCGGTAACGCCGCGAAATACACCGAAGACGGGGGCCGGATTGGGCTGACCCTGAAGCAGGAGGGTGACGAGGCCGTGCTGCGGGTGAAAGACACCGGAATCGGCATCGACGCCCCTCTGCTGCCGCGTATTTTCGACCTCTTCACCCAGGCTGAACGCTCGCTTGACCGTTCGCAAGGTGGGCTCGGAATCGGCCTTTGTCTGGTGCAGCGGCTGGTGGAGCTGCACGGCGGCACGGTGACCGCGACCAGTGTCGTCGGCCAAGGCAGCGAGTTCGTGGTGCGTCTACCGGTGATGCTGAACCCCGCCTTGCCGGTGCCGCTCCCGCCGGGCGTTGCGATGACGCTGCCAACGGATAATTCGTGTCGGGTGCTGGTCATCGACGACAACGTGGACGTGGCCGAGAGCCTGGCGATGCTGCTGACATTTTCAGGGCACGAGGCTCGGATGGCTCACGACGGCCGCAGCGCACTGGAAGCGGCACTTGAGTTCCGACCCGACCTGGTGCTGCTGGACATCGGCTTGCCGGGGCTCAGCGGTTTCGAAGTCGCAAAGCAGATTCGTCGCGAACCGACCCTCGCGCCCATCGTTCTGGTCGCCATGACCGGCTACGGACTGGAGACTGACCGACAGCGTTCGCGAGACGCCGGCTTCGACCACCACCTTGTGAAGCCCGCCGATTACGCTGAAGTGGAGAAAATACTCGAGTCCATCTCGCGGTAGGCGCGCTGGGCTCCAGATCTCGAGTTCCCTCACGCCGGGTTCACACCCGGTCGTGTCGCGCAGGCGGTGAAGAACTGGCAGTCGTGACCGCGGCGAGCGTACGTCACGAAAGGCATCACGCGCCGCACGGGTGGAACTTCTCTCACGCGATTGCACCGACTCCAGGGTGCGCGCCGGTGTTGCAGCGCGCGGCGCGTCGTGAATGACGGACACCAGGAGTGAGTAGGGTGGTGATGTGACTCTCTCGGCTCTCTGCGTGGAATGTGGCCTCTGCTGCGACGGCACGCTCTTCCGTTTTCTGCCCGTCGAGCCCCACGAAGTCGCGCAACACGAAGCGCTCAACCTGCCCGTGGTCACGCAGTCAGGCCGCCTCGCGATGCGCCTGCCCTGCTCGAAGCTCGAGGCTCGTTGCTGCACCGTCTACAAAGAGCGCCCGGGCGGTTGCCGCAACTTCGTCTGTCACCTGGGCCACCGTCTCGAGCTGGGCGACGTCACGTTCCCCAAGGCCCTCGAGCTCGTGCGCGAGGCACAGCGCCGCATCGACGTCTTGCGAAGCACCTGGCCCGGGCCCGAGCCGGTCGTACAACGCGCGACGCAGCAGGCCGCTCGGGGCAAAGCGCCGAACGACGACGCGCTCACTGCGCTCGAATCGGTGCACGACTTTCTCGACGAGTGGATCCACTGGCCCGACGGCCCGCGAAGCGGCGTCTGATCGCTCGCTGAGCCCGGCCCAGAAGGCCTGTGCGAAAATGATGATCAGGCGCGCGCCGTGAACACGCGTGCCACGCCCCCTGTTCGGCCTCTGCGGGCGCGAGTGACACCAATTATTTGAACCTGCGGCGAGACGAATCAGCGGGGATCGCGTTGGAAGAGTTCACCATCCCGGTCGTGCACGACAGGTCGAGGTCGTCCGAAAGAGGTCGACACCGGGCGTGGCGTTTTCACTGAGAAGCGAGGTTCATCAACCTCAGCGGTCGAGCCTGAAGAGAGAAGAAGTGTCTGTTGAGCGGTTTGACGAAAGCGACAGGAGGCCGTCATGGCTAACGCAGTGGTAGCGGTGTTCGACGAATACGATGAAGCGCAAAGCACGGTGAACGATTTGCTCGTCGCCGGCTTCGACAAGAACGAAGTCAGGTTGAGCGCCGAGGAGGAAAGCGCTGAGGCCAACATCAAGGAGGATCGTGAGCCCAAAAGTGGGCTCAAGGCCTTCTTCAATCGGCTCTTCGGTACGGACGATCGTGATGATCTGCGGGTGTACGACGAGGCGGTGCGACACGGAAACTACGTGGTCACCGCCATCGCCGCGACCGACGAGAAGAGCGAGCTCGCTTCGGAGGTGATGAGTCATCACCACCCGGTCGATCTCGATGAACGCAGGTCGGAGTGGCTGGGCAGCGAGGCGCAGGAAAGCGGTGGCATCTCGGCGGGTCAGCCGCTCGCCAAGTCCAACGACCTCGATGAGAGCCGCTGGATTCCTGTCCTTGAAGAAGAGGTGACGGTCGGTAAACGCGAAGCGCAGCGCGGCGGCGTTCGCATTTTCCAGCGCGTGTCCGAGGTGCCCATCGACGAGAAAATCACGCTGCGTGAAGAGCAGATCGGGGTCGAGCGCGTTCCCTTCGACAAGCCGGTGACTCAGCGCACGGAGAAGATTGGCGAGGAGCGCCCGGAAGGGGGTAACGAGCAGTACCGGCAGCACTGGCAGCAGAACTACGGAAGCCAGGGCGGCAGCTACGAGGACTACTCGCCTGGTTACCAGTACGGGTCGACTGCCGCTTCCAGCACGCTCTATCAAGGCCGCGACTGGAACGCGGTCGAGCCTGAGCTGAGGTCTGATTGGGAAGGCCGCTACCCGGGCAGCACGTGGGAGCGCTTCAAGGAATCCATCCGTCACGCGTTCGGTGGCGGTCGCAAAAACTCCTGATCCCCCACCTTGGCGTTCTATCGGGCCGGATCCGGCTTGCTCGTCTTGGAAACGGGCTTCTTGACCGGCTTCCCCTTTCCCGGAACGAAGACCTTGGTCTCCGTTTCAGGTAACGGGATCGCGTCGACGGGCTGTCGTTCGGCGATCAAGCCCGCATCGGCTTCAACGCTCGCGTCAGGAACCTGAGGCGCCAGCGCCAGAGCGGGACCTGCGTCAGGGACCCTCAGAACGGCGGTCGATACGTCCCGCGCGGCGAACGCACCAAGACCCATGATCGCGACCAGCACCGCGGTCACGCCGAGCACGAGCGGCAGCTTCGACGAGCCGATCAGCATCCGCCGGGCGAGCGCCGCTGATTGAGGCCGCAAAA
>JAYTAT010000774.1:0-7520 GCA_043737315.1 Archangium sp. | reverse complement strand
TCGCCTGCGCCGAAGGCGGGTTCGTCTCGAGGTAGCGGCGAAAGTAGAAGCTCGCCTTGTCGAGGTGGCCTGCGCGGCGATGGCACTGGCCCAGGTTGAACAGCAGGCCGGGTGCGGCCTTCAGCTTGTAGGCCGCTTCGTACTGTTCGATGGCCTTGGGGTAATCGCCCAGGTCGAAGGCCGTCTTGGCCTCGAGCGCCGCGGCGCGGGCGGCGGTCTCTGCAGCCGGTGCAGCCGCGACGAGACCTGAGAGCATCGCCAGACAGAGAACTTCAGAACGGATCAAGCACGCCATCTTTGATGACCCTCGGCTGCTGTTTCGGGGCGACGGGCTGGAGCAGGAGCTCGAGCGATTGATCAGTCTGGAGCGAAATTTCACGCTCCACGGGCTCATACCCGGCCAACTCGAAGCGCAGGTGCACGGGCTGGTCGGACTTCTGCCGACGCATTGTGAGCGGGGTGATGCCCACCAGCGCTCCGGTATCGAGGCGAATGACGTTCACCTTCGGGGGCCTGGTGACGATGGTGAGCGTCACCTCAGCGGGTGCGGGTGCGGGCGCGGGCGCGGGCAGCGGTGTTCGAGGCGCCACCACGGGCGGGGGCGTCTGCACCACCGGCACAGGCGCGGGGCGCAGCGCGAAGAAACCGGCGATCGCGAGAACCATCAGCCCCGCAGCCGCGGTGGCCAGCAGGGCCGGGTGCGGCACCACGTTCTTCACGGGCGCCTGCAGGTCGCGCCCGAGCCAGGTGGAGACGGCCGCCATCGAAGTCGGGCGGCCTTCACCGCGCTTGCTCAAGCAGGAGGAGACCAGCTCTTGCAACGACTTCGGAATGGGCTCGCCTTCCTGCGTGCTCCCGGGCAACGGCGGAGGCGGCTGGGTGATGATGTCGGCCGCCAGCTGCCCGAAGACCTTCGACTCGAAGGGCGGATGGCCCGCCAGCATCTCGTAGAGGATGGTGCCCAGCGCGTAGATGTCGGTACGCGCGTCGACCTCGAGACCGGCCGCCTGCTCGGGCGCCATGTAGCGGGGCGTGCCCACCATCGTACCCGCCTGCGTGTCGGCCACCCGCAGGTCGCCGCTGGTCTGAAGCAGCTTGGCCACGCCGAAGTCGAGCACCTTCACCGCGTCTTCCCGGCCCTCACGCGAGGTGAGGAAGATGTTGTCGGGCTTCAAGTCGCGGTGCACCACGGCGAGGCGGTGAGCAGCGTGCAGCGCATCGGCGATCTGCTTTCCGATGGAGCACACCTCGGCGATGGTCAGCGCTCGTTCGGCCAACCGGGCGGCCAGCGTCTTGCCTCGCAGCAGCTCCATCACGCCGTAGACCCGCTCGGGAAAGAGCTCTTCGACGAAGTCGTGCACCTCGACGATGTGCGCGTGGTTTATCTGATTGACCAGCCGCGCCTCTTGAAGGAACCGGGCCACCAACGATTTGTCTTGAATGAGGTGGCTGTGCAGCACCTTGAGCGCCACCTGCCGGCCCAGCCGCTGATGACGGCCTTGATACACCCGCCCCATCGTCCCTTCGCCGAGCAGCTGCTCGAGCACGTAGGGCCCCAACGAGTCGCCGACTCGCAAAGCAGGCGCAGCGTCTGGATCAAGTACGGCGGGCACGACGGTCAACATCAGTTCCCCTCAGGGTGCTGCGACACTGTCATGCCTTACCGTGGCATTAAAACAAGGCAGAAAAATGAAGTGATATCAGAAGGTTCGAGTCTCACAGGACCTTCTGCAGGGCCTCGCCCAGCTTCTGTTTCGAGACCGCTCCGGCGATCTGCCCGACCACCTTGCCGCCGTTGAAGATCAAGAAATTGGGGAGCGACCGCACGCCGTAGGCCTGCGCGCTGACCTGGTTTTCTTCGATGTTCACCTTCACCACCTTGAGCTTGCCCTGGTGGGTGGTGGCGAGCTCCTCGAGGGTGGGCTCCATGGCGATACACGGCGCGCACCAGGTGGCCCAGAAGTCGACCAGCACGGGAATCTTGGAGTCGATTACTTCTGCTTTGAACTGCGCGTCTGAGAGGGCGAGGGTGTTGGCCATGTCTGGCCTCTAACATGCGCATGCGGTGGTCACATGGCCGCCGACAGCGCCGCGAGCCGGCGGGGCGGAAGTGCCCTTCGAGGTGCGGAACGCGGTGGTGAGCTGGTCTGCGTCGCTAACTTCGGTCGGAGAGCTTGAAGCGGCTGGTCACCGCCGTGAGCGCATCGACCGACGACTGCAGATCCTGAGCAATCCTCGTGGTCCGCCCGGTGGCATCCACACCTTGCTTCACCAAATCAGCCACGTTCCGCGCTCCCTGCACCGCCTGCTCAGATGACTGCCGCTGCTGCCGGGTGGCGACCGCGATCTGCTGAGCGGCTTCTTTGGTGCCCCGCGACAACGAGAGAATCTGGGTGAACGCGGTCTGCGCCCGTTCGGCCACGGCCATGCCGCGATTCGACGACTCCACGCCTTCTTTCGCGCGCACCACCGCCACGTCACCCGAGGCCTGCACGCTCTCGACGATGCGCCCGATGTCGCGCGCCGACTGCGCCACGTTCTCGGCGAGCTTGCGCATCTCGGCTGCGACCACGGAAAACCCGCGGCCCACTTCACCGGCCTTGGTGCCTTCGAGCGCGGCGTTGAGCGCGAGCAAGTCTGAACGATCGGCCACCTGCTTGATCACCTGCGCGATGCGGCTGACCTGCTGCACGTCGGCGTTGAGGCGGGTGATGGCGTCGGCGACCTCTTTGGCCTCGTGGCGGATCTCGCTCATGCCGCCCACCATCTCGGCCACCACCGCGCGCGCTTCGTCGACGGCCTGGTTGGTGCGCACGGCTGCCTGCTCCACCACCTCGGTCGAGCGGGTGATGCTCTCGGCGGTGCGAGACAGCTCTTCGAAGGTGGCGGCGATCTGCTGCGCGTAGGCCGACTGCTGGCTGGTGACGTGGGTTTGATCTCCCGACGCCACGTTGAGGCCCTTGGCCGCTTCACCCAGGCGGCGCGTCAGGCCGACCATCTCGGTCACCAGGCTGCGCAGCGACTTGAGCATGTCGTTGACCGAGGCTGCCATCGACTGCACCTCGTTCGCGCCACCCACCTCGACCTGCTGCACCGTGATGTCACCCGCGGCGACCTCGCGCGCCACCCGGCTGACCACGCCGAGCGGGCCTGCGATGGCTCCAGAGAACACCAACGCCAGCGTGAGCCCCAGCCCCAGCGCCGCCAGCAACACCCACAGCCCCACCACCTGGTTCTCTTTTTCCTGGCGGGCGAACTGCTCGAGCGAGAAGCGCACCACCATGGTGGCCTCGTAGTCTTGATCCTTCGCGGTGCAGCGCACGTCGAGCACCGTGCCCCGATCGATCTGGCACTGGCCCTCTTCAGGCACTTCGTACCGGCCGGGGGGCAGGTCGCCTTGCAGCTGCACGGTGGTGTCGTTCGGCTTCACCTCGAGGAACCGTTTGCCGTTCTCGCGGGTGACACGATCCTTGATGACCGCCAGCGAACCGAGCTGCGTGACGTTGCCGCCCGCGCGCACGCCTTCGAAGATGCCGTTGAGCTCGCTGGGCGTGGCGAGGCCGTCGCGAATGAGCCGCATGATGGGCGCGGCGTTGTTGGCGGCGAGCTGGCCGACTGAGATGGCCTGGCGCTCGAGCGCCTCACCGGCTTGCTCGTTCAGGCGGCTGGGAAAATAGATCGAGGCGAACAGCGCGACGGCGACGCAGGGCACCACCACCGCGAAGGCCGCCTGCACGCGCAGCGAAAGTCCAGACCAGAGGCTCCCCATGGGGGCGCAGCGTCGCAGCTTCCCGGCGAAAGGGTTGAGCGAAGTAAGACTTACTTCAGCTTCACGTGTTCGAGCTCGACGGCGCGGGTGAGCTTGCGAAACGAGAACGTCGCTCCGGGCCACAACATCGCGTTGCGCCCGTGCGCGTCGAGGTACCAACTGTTGCAGCCCGACGCCCACACGGTGCCCGGCAGTCGCGCCTGCAGGCCTGCGTTGAATTCGCGCTCGGCCTCTTCGGTGACCTCCACGCTCTTCGCCCCCGCTGCATCGAGCGCCTTCAGGTGCGCCATCGCAAATCGAATCTGCGACTCGATCATGTAGACCATCGAGTTGTGCCCGAGCCCGGTGTTCGGCCCCATCAGCACATACATGTTGGGAAACCCCGGCACCGTGGTGCCCCGGTACGCGTGCGGCCCTCCACTCCACGTCGCGCCGAGGTCCTTGCCTTCTCGCCCGAGCACCTTCAGGCGTGACAGCGGCGCTGCCACCTCGAAGCCCGTGCACCAGGCGATGACGTCACACGGCACATGCCGCCCATCTGGAGTCACCACGCCCGTCTCGGTGACCTCCTTCACCGCGCTGCTCTCGAGCGCGACGTTGGGCCGGTTGAACGCAGGGTAGTAGTCGTCGGACAGCAGGATGCGCTTGCAGCCCGCGGCGTACTTCGGCGTGAGCCTTTCCTGCAGGGCCGCGTCTTGCACCTGTGTGCGGATGTGCCGCTTGCCCAGCCACTCGGCGGCGCGCAGCACGCGGGGCCAGCGGGTGAAGCCCAGCGCCCGGCTCTCGAGCTTCCAGTAGAGGCGCGCGCGGGTGAGCTTCATCAACCACGGCGCCGCGCGGTACAGCCACCGGGCCAGCCGCGAAATCGGAGCATCCGCACGAGGCACCACCCAGGCCGGCGTGCGCTGAAACAACGTGAGCTGCTTCACGTGCGGCGCGAGCGCAGGCACCAGCTGAATCGCCGAAGCACCCGTGCCCACCACCGCGACGCGTTGGCCCTCGAGCGAGACTGACTCATCCCAGGCCGCCGAGTGGAGCTGCGGCCCCTTGAATTTTTCCCGGCCCGGCACTTCGGGGAACTTCGGGTGGTGCAGGGCACCGACGCCGAGCACCAGCTGCGGTGCGCGGAAGACTTCGCCCGTCTTCGTGGTGACCTGCCACGAGCTGGTGTTCTCGTCGTACGTGCAGCGCTGCGCTTCGAGCCCGAAGCGGCAGTGAGCGAGTACGCCGAATTGCTCAGCGGTGCGTTCGAGGTAGCTCAAGATTTCTTTCTGAGGCGCGAAGTGCCGCGTCCACTCCGCGTTCTGCGCGAAGGAGAAAGAATAGAGGTGCGAGGGCACGTCGCACGCGCAGCCGGGATACCGGTTCTCTCGCCACGTACCGCCGACGCCTGGGCCCTTTTCGAGCACGACGTAGCTGCGTTTGCCTTGCTGCTGGAGCGCGATGGCCATGCCCAGGCCCGAGAAGCCCGAGCCCAGGATGATCACGTCATGGGTCATGTAGAGAGTGAGCGCTTCCACGCTTCGATGAGCTCGAACCCGCCGCGCCTGGCGGGATGAAAGTCGCGCCTGAAGTACGAAAGGTACGGCCGCGCCAGCGAGCTGAGCACACCGGGATTGACGAAGCAGAACTTGAACAGCCGCCAATGCTCGCGCACCGAGAACAGGAACCCGCGCTGCGCCATGAAGATCAGCTGCTGCAGCACCACCAGGCTCCAGAAGAAGAACGACACCACCAGCATCACCCGGCCTCGCTCGAAGACGGTGCCGCCGACGGCCCGGTAGACGTCGAAGGCGACGCTGCGGTGTTCGTTCTCTTCAGCCGAGTGCCAGCGCCAGAGCGCGCGCATGGTGGGGTCGCTCCCCTCGAGCGCCTCGGGCCTCGAGAGAACGAACTCGCCCATCAGCGAGGTGAAGTGTTCCAGCGCGCAAGTGACGGCGAGCTGCCGGCGCGGTGAGAAGAAGCGCATCGAGATGCCGAGCAGGAACCGCACGATGCGCTCGAGCCCGGCGATCGGTAGACCCTGCGCTGCGAGCCGCTCGTTGTAAGCCACGTGTTCTCGGCCGTGGTGGCCTTCCTGGGCGCAGAACGCGGCGACTTCTTCTTTCAAGCGCGGGTCGGTCAGCTGCGACTGAAAGTGCTTCACGCTGCGCACGAAGAATCGTTCGCCCTGCGGGAAGAAGACGGAGAGCTGATCAAAATACGCGCTGACCGCGGGGCCCTGCCCGTGCCAGTCGCGCGGTGAGCTGGAAAGTGAGAAGCGAAAGTCGCGCACTTCGATGGTGGTCATGACCTGAACTTGCACCCGATGAAGGCACCGCAGGTGTACCCGCTGCTGTGCTGGGGTGCCACGCTGTTGTCTTTCCGGGCCAGCCCGCAAGCGGGTGCGCGGTGATAAGGCAGGCGGGTGAGTCGAACGGCAGGTTTGCCCAGCTCGTACCTCGTGCATCTGGTGGAGCTCACCCGGCGCTTCGGCGTCGAAGATGACGAGCTGCTGGGGCCGCTTGATCTCGAGCTGGAGGACCTGGCGGAGAGTTCCGGCCGGCTCGACGTCGCGCAGGTCATCAGCCTCATCGAACGCGCGCGCACGCTCACCGGTGAGCCGGGCCTGGGCATCTACCTCGGCCTCGCCATGCGCGCGTCGTGGCACGGGTACCTGGGCTTCGCGGTGCTCACGGCGAAGGATGTCGGTGACGCGCTGAAGCTGGGGGAGCGGTTCATTTCCACGCGCACCACCGCGCTCGCGTTCAGGCTGACGGTGGAAGACGGCAAGGCCTCGTTCTGGCTCGAGGAGCGCGCAGACTTCGGGCCCGCGCGTGATGCGTTGGTGCTGGCGTTGTTGATTGGCCTGTCCACGATTGGGCAGGCGTTGTCGGGGCGTGAGCTCGAGGGGCGCATCGAGGTGGCGCTGCCCCGGCCGCCATGGCTCGAGCGGTTCGCAGACAATGCGCGGTTGGATCGGGTGGCGTTCGAGAAGCCTGCGCATCGCATCGTGTTCGACGCGAGCCTGCTGACCACGCCGTTTCAGTTGGCCGATGCGGGGGCCCGCGAGCTGGCGGCGGCGCAGTGTGAGAAGGAACTCGCAGCGCTCGGGTTTTCGGGACGGCTGTCGGCACGCGTGCGCGAGCTGGTGCTCAGTGGGGGCGCGGTGGTCGATGTGGAAGGCGTGGCGAAGGTGTTGTCGATGAGCTCGCGCACGCTGAAACGTCGATTGGCGGGGGAGGGTACGAGTTACTCGGAACTGCTCGAGGCCGAGCGCAGAGCGCGCGCGGAGAACCTGCTCGGGCACTCGGCCATGTCCGTGAAGGAAATCTCGGCAGCGCTCGGCTACGCGGATACCGCGGCGTTCTCGCATGCGTTCCAGCGGTGGACCGGAAAGTCACCCAGCGACGTGCGCTGATGTCCAACAGCCAACAGCCTCGAGGGCGTGGGTTTCTCGGATCTGGGCGTTGCGCGCCTCGTGCAGGCCTCTCGGCTTCGATCGAGGACATTCGGTCGACGCAATTGAGCGCATTCAGCCGGCCTCGGGCGCCACCGTACGGGGGGCCGTACGCCTGCGTCCGACGTCGAAGCCTGAATCAAATCATTCAAGAAAAGCCCGCGCCGCGAGGCCTGTTCGCGTCGAGCGCGCGCAAAGTTCACAAGGCACCACCTTCCCCAGGGCTGTGGCCTTTCCCACCTACTTCCCGGCAGGCCTGGCCAGCCGCGCCATCACCGACTGAATGTTCGCCTGCGCCAGCGCCAGATTGAG
>JAYTAT010000773.1:0-18545 GCA_043737315.1 Archangium sp. | reverse complement strand
CCAGACCCTGCAACATCACCGGCAACGAGCGCCTGACCTCGGTGAGGAACTCGGTGTAGCGCGAGCCTGGAGTGCCGGTGGCTTCCAACACCGCCGGCCCCAGGAACGAGGTGCTCATCGGGGGCAGCACCCTGGGTTCGGTCTGCGTGTTCGACCAGATGAGCAACGGCACCTGATGCAGAAACGCGCGCTGCTCGAGGCTCAGCTGCTTGAGCGAGCCGATGGCGCCCGTCTGCTCGAACACGCGCGGGAGGCTCGGCAGATGATCGCCGAAGAACACGATGAAGACCGGCGTCTTGACGCGCGAGAAATACTCCACCAGCGCGCCCAGCTCGCGGTCGGCGTGATGAGATGCCTCGAGGTAGGTCACCAGCTGAGCGCGCGCATCGGGATCGAGCTGGCTCTCGAAACGAATGGTCTGCTTCGGGTAGCGGTTGGCTTGATACGGGCCGTGCGCCTCCATGCTGATGCCGAAAAGGAACAGCGGGCGCGTACGCGCTTCGAACTGCTCGATGAGCTGCGAGGTGAGCAGCGAGTCTGCGGGATAGCTGCCGGCCAGCTCAGGCCTCGGCATGTCTTCGAGCCCGACGAAGCGCTGAAAGCCCAGGTGGTGATAGACCTGATCGCGCTCCCAGAACCAGCGGTGGAACGTGTGTACCGCCACCGTCTCGTAACCTTGCGCTGCGTACAGCGAGGCGAGCGAAGGATGTTTGCGGTGCAGGTACTGCTGATAGGGCACCGAGCCCTCGGGCAGGAAACGCATGGAATGGCCGGTGAGCACCTCAAACTCGGTGTTCGCCGTGCCCCCTCCAAAAACGGGCGGGAACAACGTGCCCGAGGTGTGCTCCGCCTGCAGCCGGCGCAGGTTGGGGATCGGGTCGTCGAGGAACTTCACCTTCGGCAGGCGGGTGGCGTCGAAGAACGACTCGCTCATCACCACGATCACCGTGGGCCGCTCATCAGAGACCCGCGCCTCGACCCGCGGGAGATCGCCCATCGCGGCTTCCACCGACGTCGCGCCGTAGTCTTCGGGGGCGTTCACCACCGCGGTGTGCGCGTTGAGCGCGATGCCCAGCAGCAGCCCGTTGGTGCGGTAGCTCTCGGACTGTTGCCAGCGCGTGTGGTGAATGCCTACCCGGCCCAACGCCGTGTCGACCCGCGGGAAGATGGTCAAGCACGAGAGCACCACCACGCAACCCAGGCTGCCCCGCACGACCCAGGGGAGCGGCTGTCGATCGCGGCGCGCGGCCCACACGATGCCCACCAGCATCATCAAGCCCAGCAGCGTGCCCAGGCGGCCCCAAGGCGAGGCAGTCATCTGGGGAAACAGCGCGAACGCCTCGCGGTATTGCAGCACCAGATCCCACGGGAAGAGCGGCTTGCCGAGAATCTGCAACTTGGTGGCGTGCAGCCCCCCCAACAAGCCGAGCACGGCCACTGAAAGAAGGAGCGAAGCCACCACCCGGCCCGTGAGCGCCAGCGCAGCCCATGCGAGCAACACCGCAAACGTGGCGTTGCAGGTCGCCTCCAGCGGAGCGCGCGTCGACCAACCGACGAGCTCGCTCAGCCCGTGCCGGTTCGACAGCTCGAGCGCGATGCTCGCAGCGCTCCCTGAAATTGCGACCAGCGCCACCTGCATGAGGCTGCGGCGCCACTTCTCCGCGCCCATGGACATGGGGGTCTCCTCGAGTGGTGTACATCACCAGAAGCACGAAGGGGGCCAACGCTCGTATTTCCCCGAAGGCCTTCTGAATTCGAGATGCTTTTCCCGCATCATCACGGCCGCGTGTCTCTGGTCAGTCGCGGGGGACGTTCAGCTGGGGACGGCCATGCACGGGTAACTCACGGCGAACTCGAAAGCGCAGCCGCTCCCCACCGTTGCGCAAATCAACCTCGCCCTGGAGCACCACGTCGAGCCAGCCGTCGCCTTCGCGCCACGCAAGATGACGGGAGACAAGCTCGGTCTTCAGCTGCAGCAGGCCGCCCGTGGCCACCACGCCGCCTTCGATGCCCGCAGCGAAGCGGGCGCCATCGAGGAACAGCTCCCACGAGACCTCGCTGAAGGGAGGGGGCGCATCGGGCAGGCGCAGCGAGAAGGCCAGGGCGCCCCGATCACGTTCCGGAAAATCGAGCTCGAGCGCGGTGACCACCACGGTGGGCGTCGCGGGAACACCCGGGCGCCCCGCACAGCTCAACAAAAGGAGCAGCAGTGGCCAGAGCCAGCGCATGCTTTCAGCCTCCGAGCAGGGGCTTGAGCGCGTCGACGCTCACCGGCCAGCCATTGCGACGCGCGAGGATCTCGAGCACGCGCACGAAGTCGCCGGCCGATTGAAAACGCTGCGCCTTGTCGGGCTGCACGGCCTTGCGGGCAATCTGCGCGGCCATCTCGGGTGCTTCGGGGTTGAACTTGCCCACCGGCGGCACGCGGCAGTCGCGCACCTTGTGCATCATTTCCATCTCGTTGTTGCCGTGGAACAGGCGCTGCCCGCTGAGCAGCTCCCAGAAGATGACGCCTGCGGCAAAGAGATCGGCGCGGTGATCGACGGCCTGGCCCAGCACCGCCTCGGGCGCCATGTACGCGATGGTGCCGCGCAGCGCGCCGGTGTCACCTCGCATCACGCCTTCCACCTCGGCCACGCCGAAGTCGGTCAGCTTCACGTCGCCCGCAACCGAGAGGAGGATGTTGGCGGGGTTCACGTCGCGATGAACGATGGTGGCGCCGTTCTCGCCCACCTTCGCGCGGTGGATGTAGTCGAGCGCCTTGAGCAGGCAGATGGTGATGTACGTGGCCGCCGAGCCGGGCATCGCAGCGCCCGCCTGACGAAAGGCATCCTGCATGTATTGGAGCGTGCGGCCCGAGACGAGCTCCTGCACCATCAAGTAGTCCATGCCCGCCTTGAAGCAGCGGAAGGTGCGCACGATGTTCGGGTGACGCAGGCGCACGGTCAGCTTGGCTTCGTCGACGAACTGCTTCACCCACGCCGCATCGTTTCGGTAGCTGGGCAACAGCCGCTTGATCACGATGTCTTCGGGTTCGCCGGGGCTCTTCTGCGTCGTGGTGCGTGCCCGTGCCTGGTAGACCTCAGCCATCCCGCCGACCGCGAGACGTCCGACGAGCTGGTAGCCACCGAGTTCCGTTTCCTGCGCCACGTCGCAAATACCGTAGCCGATGGCCCGGCGAGCGCCCTTAGAAAATCGCGCGCGCGCTCACGAGGTGAACAGGCGCTCATATTCAGCGGCCGGGGCAGCCCACCCGAAGTCGCACTTCATGCCCCGCGCCTGCACGGCGGTGTAGGCGGGGCGATCCCGGTACAGCGCCACCGCCCTGACCAGCGCATCAAAGAGCGCCTCGGGGGTGGGGCTCTTGAACACGATGCCGTTGCCGTTGGGCTGCTTGATGTCGACCACCGTGTCGAGCAGCCCGCCCACCCCGTGCACCACCGGAATGGAGCCATAGAGCAGCGAATACATCTGGCTCAGCCCACACGGCTCGAAACGTGAGGGCATCAAGAAGAAGTCGCTGCCCGCTTCGATGCGGTGGGCCAGCGAGTTGTCGAACCCCACGCGCACCGCGAGCCTGCGGGGAAATCGGGCGGCGAGCCCTTGCCAGTCGCGTTGCACGCTCGCGTCGCCGGCGCCGAGCACGATGGCCGAGGCACCTTGCTCGAGCAGCTTCGGCAAGGCAGCCTGAAGCAGGTCGGCGCCTTTCTGAGCAGCCATGCGGCCGATCACCCCGAACAGCGGCATGCCCTCGACCGGAGCGTCGATGCGGCAGGAGGCGATCAGCTCGTTACGGCACGACGCGCGGCCTGCAAGTTCGGTGAGCGTGTACTGCCTGGGAAGGAAGACGTCGGTGGCGGGGTTCCACTCGTTCACGTCGACACCGTTGAGAATGCCGTGCAGCACGTCACCGCGGTGGCGCAACAGGCCATCGAGCCCGGCACCGAACGCGGGCGTCTGGATCTCTTTCGCGTAGGTCGGGGAGACCGTGGTGATCAGATCAGCCGAGACGAGGGCTGCCTTCATGAACGAGAGCTGATCCCAGAACTCCACGCCCGAAGGTGAGAACTGATCCCACGGAATGCCGAGCGCCTCGACGTCGCCCTTGGGGAAGAGACCCTGGTAGGCGAGGTTGTGAATGGTGAAGACCGTGCGCGCTTTGCCCAGCGGCGTGTGAACAAAGCCGTGGCGCAGCGCGAGCAACGCAAGCCCGGTAGGCCAATCGTTGCAGTGCACCACGTCGGGGATGAAGCCATCTCTTTGGGCCAGCGAAAGGGCGGCCATGGAGAAGACGGCGAAGCGGCGCGCGTCGTCGGGGTACCCGTAGTACTCGTCGCGATCGAACAGCTCGGGCGCGTCGAGAAAGAGCAGCTCGCCTGGGGCGGGTGCACGATAGACCCGCACCTCGCTCTTGCCCGCCGGCAGCTCGACCGTGATGGGCGCACCGACCAGCTGCAGCGTGGCGCGCGGCACACCGCGATACAGCGGGGTCACCACACGAACGTCGTGCCCACGCGCCGAGAAGGCCCAGGGCAACGCGCCCGCGACATCACCCAGCCCGCCCGTCTTGGAGAACGGGGCGACCTCAGAGCTCAAGAAGAGAATGCGAAGACCCACGCGAGGATTGCTAACGCAGTTTCTTCGTCTGGAGGTCTACCGAATCTGGGAATAGACCCGCGGGCAACGGAGCTTTGAAAACCATGACGCCCACCGACTGGTCTGAACCCTTTGCCCGCTTTGGGGCCCTCTTCGAAGAAGCAAAGAAGCTGGTCACCAAAGACCCCAACGCAGTCTCGCTCGCCACCATCGATGCCATGGGGAAACCCAGCGTGCGCACGGTGCTGATGAAAGACTTCGATGCGCGCGGCTTCGTGTTCTACACGAACAAACATTCGGCCAAGGGCGAGGCCGTGCTGGCCACCCATCGGGCGGCGCTCAACTTCTACTGGCCCGCGCTCGATCAGCAGGTGCGCATCGAGGGCACGGTGGAGCAGGTCTCTCAGGGTGAAGCCGACGCCTATTTCGCCACCCGACCCCGCATCTCGCAGCTCGGTGCGTGGGCCTCTGATCAGAGCAAGCCGCTCGCTTCACGCGACGAGCTGGAAACACGCCTGGCAGCGCTGACTGAAAAGTACGAAGGCCTGCCGGTGCCGCGGCCCCCACACTGGGGCGGCTTCCGGCTCGCCCCCGAGCGCATCGAGTTCTGGAAGGCGCACGAGTTCAGGCTGCACTGGCGCGAGGAGTACGTGAAGTCAGCCGCCGGTTGGAACCGCGGCTGGCTCAACCCCTGAAGTCACCAGGACCCGCTCGAGCCGCCACCTGACGAGCTGCCGCCGCCGAAGCTCGACGAAGACGAAGACGAGGACGAAGATGAAGACGAAGACGACGACGCTAAGCACGCGGTCGTGCGGGTGTAGTTGTTGGTGTACGAACAGTTCGCGCACCGTTCGTCGATCCGCTCCAGCCCTCCGGAGTGCTCGGTCGCAGAGCTCAACGTGGTGGTCGAGCTGCTCCTGGTCTTCGCGCTGCAGCCGGGGCACTTCGAGAAGCGGGTGAAGATCGCGCCGTAGCGCAGCACGAGCACGTCGTCGCACCGGCCGCACCACCAGACGTCGTAGTCGACCGACTTGATGTTCTCTTCGCTCTTCTGCGCCGTCTCGAGGTGTTCGTCTTCAGCGGCGTCGCCGAGCAACTGACGGGCGTTCCTGCAGCCTTCACAGGTGCGCACGCGTTTTCGGTTCCACCTGCGGCCGAGGAAGAGCCCGGTGAGAAGAAACACACCACCACCGAGCTCGAACTTGAAGGCGTTCTCCCTGAAGCCCTGCTCCAGCACCACCGACATGGGCCGCGGTGGAATGCCGGTGACCAATGCCTTCTGTGCGAATCGTTGCGCGCCCAGCAGCGCGGCGATGCGATCGCTCGAGGCCGCTTCACGGAATTCCTGCTCCACGCGCCCGAGCTCCTGACGATCCCACCCGTCACGCACCACGGTGTCGGGCAGGTAGATCTTCGCGCGTGGTCCGTTGAGGTCGAGCGCGACGATCGCGAGCGGAAGCCTGGAGATCGCGCCGACCTGGGTGACCAGGCGCTGCACCAGCTCAGACATCGAGGGGTACTCAGCGGTGCTGTTGACCACGAGAAAGAAGATGCGGCCTTGATCGCCCGAGTAGATGTCGCTCGCGGCGACGTCGAGCTGCGCGCGCTGAGATGCAGTGAGCGCGTCATTGAGATCGACCACCCAGGATCGGGGGCTGCGCTCGGGCATCGACCTGCTTCCGTAGACGTAGAGGGCGAGCGCGGCGTCGAGCGCGGGCGCGTCGGTACCAGAGGTGATGTAGGCGTTGGGGCCCAGGCCCGTGTTGTCGGTGGGGTGCGGCACCGGCGCCTTACCCGCGGCGCGGCGCATCAGATCGTCGAGTGCGCGTGCACCATCGCCCAGGGCAGCGTTGAGATTCGAGCTCTTCATGTTGGCCACCACGTCGTCGCGCATGACGGCGTCGGTCTGCGACGAGCTGAGCTTCGAGCCATCGCCCAGGATGATCTCGGCTTTGCGATCACCCACCGCGATGAAGAGCAAGATGCCGTCGTTCGAGCCGTAATGCCCGACGCCCCAGTTGTTGAAGACGCCGGTCGCGAAGTCGCGCGGGTTGGTGCCGTGGGTGCTGTCGACGATCAACACGCCCAGCTGCCCCGCACCCGAAGAGTCGAGCGACTCGGCGATGCGGTTCAGCTCAGCGAGGGTGGTGCTCGAGACGCGGCCCGTCTGGTCGAGCGCCCACTGACCACGCGGCGGCGGAGGAATGTCCCAGGGTGAAGCGAACGAGGTGAACGCGGCCAGAACGAGGCAGACCGTCAGGACGTTGCGCATGGCCATGAGCCAAGCACACGTTGGCAGTCACTTCAGAGACTTGACGGCCTCGAACACCTCGTCGACGTGGCCTTCGACCTTCACCTTGGGCCACACCTTGACGACCTTGCCGTCGCCGCCGATGAGGAAGGTGCTGCGGATGATGCCCATGAACTTGCGGCCATAGAGGCTCTTCTCGCCCCACGAGCCGTACTTCTCGGCGACCACGTGTTCGGTGTCGGCCAGCAGCGTGAACGGAAGACCGAACTTTCCAGCAAACTTGAGGTGCGTCGTCTCGGCGTCGGGCGAGACCCCCAGCACCACCGCGCCCGCCTTTTCCATCTTCACGTGCTGGTCGCGGAAGGCACACGCCTGCGTGGTGCAGCCGGGGGTGTTGTCCTTCGGGTAGAAGTAGAGGACCACGTTCTTGCCAGCGAAGTCCGCGAGCTTCACGGTCTTGCCGTTCTGATCTTTGAGCGAGAACGTCGGGGCTTTCTTGCCTGCTTCGATCATGAGCACTGGTTTCTACCACCTCGCGCTGACCGCTGGGCGCCCGACAGCGACCGTTCAGCCCAGACCCACCCCGCAGCCCCCCACGGTCAGGCGAGATGCGGGCGTGTTGAAGGTCAGCTGTGACAGGCTGTGGCGAATGCTCGGCGTGGTGCCTGAAGGTTCGATCGTGCGCGCCACCTGGCGGGCATTGCTCCATCCGCGGAGGCTCCTGCCGATTCTCGTCGTGTGCGCGACGCTCTTGATCGCCCAATTCCGCTGGAGCATCGACCCGGGCGGCCTGGCCATCGGCATCTTGTTCTGCCTGAGCTTCATCGTCATCGCGCCTTTGAGCTACCGCGTGCTCTTCCCCGACGGGCTCGACCTCTCGCACGGAGCGGTGCGCGTGGTGCTCTACGCCCTGGTCGGCGCTGGCGTGGTGCTCACGGTCGGCGCCGGCATCCCCAGGCTCGTCGGCCTCGGCTACACCTTTCTGACCGAGCGCACCTCGTTGCTGGTGATCAGCGCGCTGTTCCTGGTCGGAGGCTGGGGGCTGGGCCGCGACATCGGCTTCGAGCAGCGCGTGTTTCGCCTGCAGGCCGAAGCCGACCGTGCCCAGCTGCTCGCGCTCAAGGCGCACCTCGATCCACACTTCCTGTTCAACACGCTCAACGCGATCGCCGAGTGGTGCCGCATCGATGGAGAGGTCGCGGAGGCCGCGGTGCTGCGCCTGTCGGCGATGCTGCGCGCCGTGCTCGAAGGGGTCAAAGCCCCCCTGTGGCCGCTGGAAAAGGAGCTCGAGCTGGTCGACATGCTGTTCCAGCTCCACCTGCTGCGCGACAAGGCGCTCTTCTCGCTCGAGCGCACCCTGCCCTCTCCGCTGCCAGCCGTGCAGGTGCCCCCGATGTCGCTGGTCTCACTTGCAGAGAACGCGATGAAGCACGGCCCCGGGGCAGGCCACCGCGGCGTGGTGCAGCTGAGCGCGCGTGAAGAAAGAGGTCAGCTGGTGATCGTGCTGGAGAACCCCGGCCCCTTCCGCGGCCCGCGCGCCGGAAGCGAAGGGCTGCCTTCACTGCGCCGTCAGCTCGAGCTGACCTGGGGCGGAAACGCCGCGCTCATCGTCGAGGCCGCGGGCGCAGCGCGCACCCGGGCCACCTTGCGAATTCCCCGAACGGAGAACTCATGAAGATCCTCATCGCCGACGATGAACAGCTCGCGCGCACCCGCCTTCGCCGCCTGCTCGGTGCGTTGCCCGACGTGGAGATCGTCGGCGAAGCGACGGACGGCACCGAGGTGCTCGCGTTCATCAAGAAGACCGAAGTCGACGTGGTGCTGCTCGACATTCAGATGCCGAAGCTGACGGGCACCGAAGCTGTCGGTCTGTGGCCGGCGGCTGGGCCCATGGTGATTTTCTGCACCGCCCACGCGGAGCACGCGGTCGATGCGTTCGAGGCGGGCGTGGTCGACTATCTGCTCAAGCCGGTCGAGCCTGCGCGGCTGCAGAAGGCGCTCGAGCGGGCGCGCCAGCGGGACAGTCAGAAGAGGTTCGCCAGCGCGGTCAAGCACAGCCAGCTCGCGCGCCTGGCCATCACCACCCGGCAAGGCGTGGTGCTGCTCGACCCTTTGGCCATCACGCACGCCACGCTCGACGATGAGCTGGTCACGGTGTTCACCAAAGATGCGCAGCACCTGACCGACTTCACCTTGCAGGAGCTGCAGGAGCGTTTGCCCGATGGTGCGTTCGAGCGCGTGCATCGGCGGGCGTTGCTCAATCTTGCGGCCGTGGCTCGGCTCGAGCCGCTGGAGACCGGCGGGTATACGGCGCGCACTCACGGCGGACTTTCGGTGGAAGTGTCGCGTCAGGCTGCGAGGGAGCTGCGCAAGAGATTGGGTTTGCGTAAGGCGGCAGGCGAAGAGGAGTAACGGCCCCCCACCCCGGCCGGATCAGGTGCAGTTGTTGTTGGTGCAGGTGCAGCTTACGCCCGTCTCGCAGGTCAGCGAGCACGACTCGCACTTCACCGTGCAAGACGAGCCGCTCTGGCAGAGCACCTTGCCCCGCTGACCAAGCACCAGGTTGCAGCTTGCGCCGCTCTTGCACGTGACCGTCGCGTCGTGGCCCGCCTCGAGTTGGCAGCTCACGCCATCGACGCAGGTGAACCCGGCGCGGTCGCCCAGCTTGACGGTGCAGCTCGCCGCGTTGGAGCAGGTGCCCTTCGCGTCATGGCCCAGCGTGAGGTCACACCGTGACTGGTCTTTGCAGGTGAGCACCGCCCGATCACCCAACGCGCCCGAACACTTCACGCCGTTCTCGCAACGGGTGGTCGAGTCATGCCCACCGGCAAACGAACAGACCGCCGCCTCGGAGCAGGTGTTGGCGCACCGATCGCACACAGGCACCTGGCACTGCGTCGAACCCGCGCACTCGCACACGCCATTGGGGCACACCGGCACGGAACCGCACGCGCCAAGGACGAACATCGACAGCGCCATGGCGAGATTCAAGGTGCCCCAGCCGCGTCCACGCACGCGCTCACCCCGAAGTTCTGCGTTCAAAAGTTGGGAACGACGCGACATCCACTCAAGCTGACATCAGATCGCTGACTTCGCCAGCCGAGGCGTGCGCTGCACCAGTGCTTTGAACTCGGGCGAGTCGACGCGCATCAGCATCACCTTGAGCTCGGTGTCCTGGTCGAGCACCACGCGGCGCTCTTCGCCATGCAGCAACCCCACGTGACCCAGGCGCCTGCCGCTGGGCAGCTGAAGGTCGAGCTTCACCCCGTAGCCCTGCCCGTCTTCCTTCGGCATCAACACGAGGCGGAATTCGGGCGTGGTCGAGTTCGGTTGTCTGCGCTCGACCGTGATGTTTTTTCCTTCGAACCCCAGCACCTTCGGGCGCGCGACCGTCTGGCCGTTTTCGCGCACTTCCACCGCGAGATACAGCTGCTCGGGCGCACGCGTGACCGGGGCTTGCGAGGCACACCCCACCGCAGCGACCAGCAACGTCAAACTCGTGAGGAAGAAGCGAGCGCTCATGCCTGTTTCCCTCGTGCAACATGAAGACCGGGTGTAACCGCGAGAGAATTCGCGGGCTTCGAAACGGTGCTGCGTGACCGCCGGTGACAGGAGCGGTGCGGGGAACGCGTCATCACGTGACATCGTGTCAAATAGACGCGGTGGGTTTCAGGCGATTGCAGGGGAACCACAGAGCATCGCAACACGAACTGGCGGTTTTGCATTCCCGGAGCCCATTGTTGCGCACATGACCCCCGCAGAGCTGCGCGCTCAGTTGCCAATTCTTCAGAACTCCACGTGGCTCAACGCGGCCGCTTCATCGCCGACTCCCATGCCGGTGTACGAGGCGATGAAGAACTACCTGCAGGAAACCATGGAGAGCGGTGACATGCGGTACCCGGCGTGGGCCCGCCTGAAAGATGAGGTGCGCACGCGCCTGGCCCGGTTCATCGGCGCGAGTGCTCAGGAAGTCGGCTTCACGCCCAGCACCAGCTTCGGCTTTCACGTCATCGCCCAGATGCTCAAGGCGCGCGGCATCACCGAGGTGCTCACGCTCGAGACCGAGTTCCCCAGCACCACGTTGCCGATGCTCTACGACGGGCTCACGCTCAGGGGCGTGCGGGTGCGCGCCGATGGCACGTACGCGCTCTCAGACCTCGAGGCGGCGCTCACGCCGAAGACGGGGGCCATCGCGGTCTCGGCCGTGCAGTACGCCAGTGGTTTTCGCATCGATCTGAACGCGGTCTCGGCGATGTGCCGGTCGCGGGGGCTCATTTTCATCGTCAACGCAGCGCAGGGTGTCGGCCACGTGCCGCTCGACGTGCATGCCCTTGGCGCGCACTTTCTGGCGGCCACCAGTCACAAGTGGTTCATGGCGGGCTACGGCATGGGCATGTTGTTCATCGATCGCACCTGGCTCGAAGCAGTGCCGTTGCCGTTCGGGGGCTGGTTGTCGGTCGAGCCGCAAGAGCAGTTCGAGCCCTGGGTGCACGCGCAGGTGGTGGAAGACCCCGCGGGCTTCACCGCGACGGGCACGAAGTTTCGCCGTCAGACCTCGGCGCTGGAGGCCGGTGGGGGCAGCTGGGTGGGGCTGTACGGCCTGAATGCGGCGCTCGCGCTTCATGAAGCAGTGACGCCCCAGGTGACGTTGGCGCGGGTCGTCGAGCTGCAGACGCAGCTTCGGGTTCTGCTGCGTTCGGCGGGCTTCGTGCCCTCCACCCCCGACGATCCCTCCACGCTGTCGGGCATCTGCGTCATTCCAGTGCAGGGAACCCCGCGCGAGGTGGTCCGCGCGCTGCTGCGGGAGGCGAAGGTGGCCACCACGGCTCGAGGCGGCGGGCTGCGCATCAGCACTCACGTGTACAACGATGAAGGCGATCTCGACCGGCTGATGAGCGCGCTTTCGCGGCTGGGCGTGAAACCTGGTTAGCCCCTTTCTTTCGCGGACAGTTTCACGAGGCCCCGCTCTGGCATTGGTGAGAGGATGCCGTCGGAAAGACCGCAATGGACCGAACTGAGAGACTGCTTGATCTGGTCGCGCTCTTTCTCGACGCGACGCACCCCGTGACCTGGGAAGAGGTGCGTGACGCCTTCCCCGACGAGTACGCGGGCTCTGAAGACGCGGCTCAGCGAAAGTTCGAGCGCGACAAGACCGAGCTGCACGAGCTGGGTATTCCCCTCACGCACCTGCATGAAACCGACGAGCAGCCCGCAGGCTACGTGCTCGATCGCAACGCGTACTACCTGCCCGAGGTGGGGCTCACCCCTGAAGAGCTGGCGGTGCTGTACGCAGCCGGTTCGGCGGCGCTCGCTTCAGGTGCGTTTCCCGGCCGGCAGGATCTCGCCCACGCCTTACGCAAGGTGGGCTTCTTTGCCGACGGTCCACTGCCCGCGCCTCGGGTGCGACTCGAGCTGGGTGGCGTGGCCGACGCGCGTGAATTGCCCGGCCGACTCGAGCTGCTCTGGGGCGCCATCAACGCGAAGAAGTCGGTCGACCTCGATTACTTCTCACCGCACGCCCGCAGCGTCACCAAGCGCAAAGTAGACCCCTGGGGCCTCGCGCTGCGCCGGGGCATCTGGAACCTGGTGGGCTTTTGCCACTTGCGAAAAGACACCCGCACCTTCGCGGTGCACCGCATTCGCCGCGCCGAGATCAACGCGCTCAAGCCTCGCGTGGCCGACTTCGAGGTGCCTCAGGACTTCCGTCTCGACGCCCACGTGGCGACCTGGCCCTGGCAGCACAAGTTCCACGAGCCGATCGACGTGACGCTGCGGCTCTCGGGTGAGCTCGCGCCGCTGGCGGAACAGCTGTTTCCGGCGAAAGCGGTGAGGACAGAAACCTTCGCCGAGCTGAGCGTGCCTGCCACCGATCTCGATGGCCTCGTTACCTACGTGCTCTCGCTCGGCTTGAACGCCCGCATCCTCACGCCCGAAAAAGCCGTGACGCGCGCGAAAGAACTGGCGCAGCGCGTGCTCGATGCCCATGAGGAAAAAGCATGAGCCCTCCTCCTGCTGAACGTGGGCGGACCCAGGCCTACGAGCGGCTGCGCCGGCTGCTGTTCCTGGTGCCGTACGTCTCGAAGAACCCCGGCCGCACCGTCGACGAAGTGGCGAAAGCGGTGGGCGTCAGCAAAGAGGAGCTGCTGCAAGAGCTCGATCTGCTCACGCTGGTCGGCCGCCCGCCTTTCCAGCCCGACGACTTCATCGACGTCTATGTCGATGAAGATCGCGTCTTCATTCATCTGAACCAGCGCCTCTCGGCCCCGCCCCGCCTCACCGCGGCCGAAGGTGTCGCGCTCGCGGCGTCGGCGGCGTTGCTCAAACCGGCGGCGGGGGGGGCGCTGCACTCTGCGCTCGCCAAGCTCGAGAAGTCTTTCCCGCCGCAAGCGCTGCAGCGTTTCCGCGAGATCTCCCGTCAGCTCGACGTGGCGACCGAAGCGCCCGACAGCATCGCCGTGCTCACCCAGGGCATCCTCGAGCACCGGGAAATCTCGCTCGAGTACGCGGGCGTCAACCGGGGCGAGGCTGAACGCCGCCGCGTGCGACCGCACGAACTCTTCAGCCACCGCGGCCAGTGGTACCTCTCGGGTTTCTGCCTGACCCGTGGTGGAACGCGCCTCTTCCGCGTCGATCGCATCGGCGCGCTCGAGCTGCTGACTGAGCGTTTCGAGCCGTCCACAGAGGCCTCGACGAACACGCTCCCGGGGAGCAGTGGTGTCGAGAAGCCCGTGCGTGTGCGTTTCAGCCCCGAGCTGGCGCCCTACCAGCAGGAACGTTTTGGTGATGCCGCCGTGTTGGAGTCGGATGGGAGTGTGGTGGTCACCGTACCGGGCGATTCAGAGCGCTGGCTGACGCGCTGGCTTCTGTCATTCGGTGGAAATGCAATCGTTCTCGAGCCGGCCTGGGCCATTCGCGCAGTTGCCCAAGCCGCCGCCGCGTCACTAAGGTCGTACTGACTCAATGGGTTTTCAGCTCGTCATATCTGAGGGCAAAGAGGCCGGTCGCGAGTTTGAGTTCGACCAGGGCTCCGTCGTCATCGGACGCACCGCAGAGTGCGACGTCATCCTCTACGAGGCTGGAGTCTCGCGAAAACACGCCCGCATTCTGCTCGAGGGCGCGAGCTTGTTCATCGAAGATCTGGGCTCGTCGAACGGCACGAAGGTCAACGGCCAGACCATCGAAGGGAAGCAGCTGCTCAAAGACGGTGACTCCATCTCGATGGGGCCGGTGGTCTTCGCCTTCAAGCCCGTCGAGCTCGAGCCCGAAGGCCCGACCGCCGAGAACTCGTCTGAAGACGGCGCGCACACCCGCGTGGTCTCGATGTCGGAGCTCAAGAAGTCGCGCAACAAGGGCGTGGCCATGATGCCCAAAGACGCGAGCCGCGATCAGGTCGCCGAGATGGGCCGGCGCAGCACGCAGATGATGCCTGCGCTCAAAGGGCCGCGACCCAGCATCCCCGGCTCGCGCAAGAGCGACCCCAACAAGAAATCCGCCAGGCTCGCCGTGCGCGAGAACGATCTGCCCGAAGGCGTCGAAGTGGCCGGTGGTGGCCGCCCCCGCCTCGCCCGCGTCTCAGGCGAGCGCCCCTCGCTCTCGGCGGCCGACAAGGCCCGCTTCAAGCGTGAAGGTGCGCTGGGCAGGGCCAGGCTCTGGTGGCTCGAGGCGAACAGGAACCAACGCAGAGTTGCATCGACGGCGGCCGGCATCATCACCCTGGGCCTGCTGGCCGGGCTCGTCTTCGCGGTGATGCCCGAAAAGGCCCGGCCCAAAGCCGCCGAGCCCGAGGCGCTCTCTGGCGATCCCAACGAGGCCAGCTTCGGCCTGGGTGTGGGCGTCGACTACGAGCGTCAAGACTCGAAGACCTTCGACTTCGAAGTGAAGTCGCCCGTGCAGGTGATGGCTGTCGTTCACTACATGGCGAAGGACATCAACTCGAAAGACGAGGTGTCGATCACGGTCAACGGCGTCGAGCTCGGCTGGCTGCCGCCTGACACCCTCGACACTGACCGTGCGCTCGAGGTGCTGGTGCCCGCGCACCTGATCAAGCGCGACGAGATCAACACCGTCACCTTCGACAACGTGCGCAACCCGCCCGAGTCTGACCCCTGGCGCATCAGGAACCTGTGGATCGAAGTGGCCGTGTTGCCCGAGAAAGACGACGTGGGGCTGATCGCCGACGCCGAAGAAAAGTACAAGCGCGGCCAGCTCAAATGGGAGCAGCGCGACATCGGCGCGAGCAACCGGTGGGACGCGTACAAGAACTTCCGCGAGTCGTGGCTGACCCTCGAGGCGATCCCCCGGGAGAAGCGGCCGTACACCTACCAGCTGTCGCGCGAGAAGATGAATGAGGCGCTGCGCGCGCTCGACGAGAAGTGCAACGAGCTGCTGCTCAAGGGCAAGTCGGCCTTCCAGTTCGGCAAGTACGATCAGGCCCGCTACGAGCTGGGCCACATCAAGGACTTTTTCCCCACCCGCGCTCACCCCTGTCAGGGCCGGGCGGACTACGAGCGGCAGCAGATGGAATTGTGACCCGGGCCTTTTGATCATTGCGTCCGACTGCGGGCGGCGGAATAAGTCTTCGCATGGCCCAGATCGACACGTTCAAGACCCGCACCAAGCTGCCCGTCGGCGGCGTTCCGTACGACATCTTCTCGCTCAAGACGTTGCAGGCCCAGTTCGCCCACGTCGCGAAGCTGCCCTTCTCTCTGAAGGTGCTGCTCGAGAACCTGCTGCGTTTCGAAGACGGCCGCGTGGTGAAGAAGGAGCACGTCGAGGCGCTGGTGAAGTGGGACCCGAGCGTTGAGCCGGACACCGAGATTTCTTTCAGCCCCGCGCGCGTGCTGCTGCAGGACTTCACGGGCGTGCCTGTGGTGGTCGATCTCGCGGTGATGCGTGAGGCGCTCGCCTCGATGGGCGGCAACCCCCAGAAGGTGAACCCGCTGTGCCCGCTCGACCTGGTCATCGACCACTCGGTGATGGTCGACAAGTTCGGCACCACCACCGCCTTCCGCGAAAACGTCGACATCGAGTTCGAGCGCAACACCGAGCGCTACGCGTTCCTCAAGTGGGGCCAGAAGGCGCTCAAGAACTTCCGCGCGGTGCCGCCCGGCACGGGCATCTGTCACCAGGTCAACCTCGAGTACCTCGCGCAGGGCGTCTTCAAGTCGCCTGATGGCGCGGCGTACCCCGATTCGTTGGTCGGTACCGACTCGCACACCACCATGATCAACGGCCTGGGCGTGGTGGGCTGGGGCGTGGGCGGCATCGAGGCTGAAGCGGCCATGCTGGGCCAGCCGATCACCATGCTCATTCCCCAGGTCGTCGGCTTCAAGCTCACCGGCAAGCTCGCCGCGGGCGCGACCGCGACCGACCTGGTGCTCACGGTCACGCAGATGCTTCGCAAGAGGGGCGTGGTCGGAAAGTTCGTCGAGTTCTTCGGCCCGGGCATCAGCGCGCTGCCGGTGCCCGACCGCGCGACGGTGGCGAACATGGCGCCCGAGTACGGCGCGACCATCGGCTTCTTCCCCATCGACGAGGCGACCCTCAACTACTTGCGCCTGACGGGCCGCTCGCCCGAGAGCATCGCGCTGGTCGAGGCGTACGCGAAGGAGCAGGGCCTCTTTCACACCGCGAGCACCCCTGACCCGATCTTCAGCGACACGCTGGAGCTCGATCTCTCCACCGTCGAGCCGTGCCTCGCCGGCCCCGCGCGCCCGCAAGATCGGGTGCTGCTCAAGGACATGAAGTCCTCGTTCGCGAAGAACGTGAAGGACATCCTCAAGGTGCAGGATGGCGACGCGAAGCTGTCGGCCAGGGCGGTGGTGACGCAGGGTCCGCAGAGCTACGAGCTGACCAACGGGGCGGTGGTCATCGCGTCGATCACCTCGTGCACCAACACCAGCAATCCCTCGGTGCTGCTGGCGGCCGGGCTGCTGGCGAAGAAGGCCGTCGAGCTGGGCGTCAACGTGAAGCCCTGGGTGAAGACCTCGCTTGCCCCCGGCAGCCAGGTGGTCACCGACTACCTCACCGAGGCGGGCCTGATGCCGTACCTCGAGGCGCTCGGTTTCCACGTGGTCGGCTACGGCTGCACCACCTGCATCGGCAACTCGGGTCCCCTGCCCGGCGTCGTCTCGAAAGAGATCGACGAGCACGGTCTGGTGGTCGCGTCGGTGCTCTCCGGCAACCGCAACTTCGAAGGCCGCGTGCACGCCGAGGTCCGCGCCAACTACCTTGCGTCGCCGCCGCTGGTCGTGGCCTACGCGCTGGCCGGCACCGTGTTGACCGACCTCACGGTCGACCCACTCGGTACGGATCAACACGGCAAGGACGTGTTCCTCAAAGACATCTGGCCGTCGCAGCAAGAGGTGTCGGACGCCGTGCGCACGTCGATCGACTCGGCGATGTTCGCCCGCGTCTACGACACCATCTTCGCCGGCGACGCTGCCTGGCAGAAGCTCGAGGTCGACGCGAGCGAGCAGTTCGCGTGGGAGCCAGGCAGTACGTACGTGCGGAGCCCGCCCTACTTCGACGGCATGAGCAAGACCCCGGCGGCGCTCACTCCCATCGAGAACGCCCGCGTGCTTTTGCTCCTCGGCGACAGCATCACCACCGATCACATCTCGCCGGCCGGCAGCATCAAGAAAGACGGCCCCGCGGGCCGCTACCTGCTCGATCAGGGCGTCGCGTTCGAGGACTTCAACTCGTACGGCTCACGCCGCGGCAACCACGAGGTGATGATGCGCGGCACGTTCGCCAACATCCGTCTGCGCAACCAGCTGGCGCCCGGCACCGAGGGAGGCGTCACCCGCCACCTGCCCAGCGGCGAGCCAATGAGCGTGTATGACGCATCGTTGCGCTACGGCCGCGAGGGCGTCCCGGCGCTGGTGATCGCCGGCAAGGAATACGGCACCGGCTCCTCGCGCGACTGGGCGGCCAAAGGCACCAAGCTGCTCGGCGTGCGCGTCGTACTGGCCGAGAGCTTCGAGCGCATCCACCGCAGCAACCTGGTCGGCATGGGCATCTTGCCGCTCGAGTTCTCGCCCGGCGAATCCGCCAAGTCGCATGGTCTTACCGGCGAAGAGACCTACGACGTCGTCGGTCTCACCGAGGCGCTTGCCCGCAACCTCGAAGGCGGCCGGAAGATCGTGCTGCGCGCCACCGCGGCGGACGGCACGCACAAGGCACTCCAGGTGGTCGTGCGCATCGATACGCCGAAGGAGATCGACTACTACAAGCACGGCGGCATCTTGCTGTACGTGCTGCGTCAGCTGCTTTCATCCAATGCGACGGGAAAGGTTTCCTCATGAGCGAGCTACAGATCGAAGTCCTGAATCAAGGCGACGGCGCGGAAGCGAAGTCTGGCCAGACCGTCACCGTGCACTACGTCGGCACCTTCCCCGAAGGCGGCAAGTTCGACAGCTCGCGTGATCGCGGCGAAGGCTTTACCTTCAAGCTCGGCGCCGGCCAGGTCATTCGCGGCTGGGATCAGGGCGTCGCCGGCATGAAGGTCGGTGAGCAGCGCAAGCTCACCGTCCCGCCGAACCTTGCCTACGGCGAGCGAGGCTTCCCCGGCGCGATCCCCCCGAACGCCACCTTGGTGTTCGAGGTCGAGTTGCTCTCGGTCGGCTGATCCCGTCCTACGGGGAACGTTCGACGGTGCGGGGCGTCAAGGCGAGCCGACCTCGACGCAGGTGAGCTT